>JAEDHQ010000124.1 GCA_016296945.1 Bacilli bacterium
GGGCGACCTCATACCGGTTCAAGTCCGGTCCCGGGCACCATATGAAAACAATAACTTCGATACACTAAAATATCGGAGTTTTTTTCTTGTTCAGGCATAAAAACTGAATTTTTGGACTAATTTTCAGTATACGTCAAAATTTTACACTATCTCAAGAAATTAAAAGAAGAGTCGTGGCTCTTCTTATGTATATATCCGCCAAAATACGCCAAGTGGAATTCGACCCTACTTTATTTCTTTAGATATTTTTGAAATATCTGAGGAATCAATTAAAGTCACTATTCCTTATAATTGGCAACATAAATTTGAAGAATTGGTAGATAAGGCGGTAGATAAGGTGGTAGATAATTTGTCTAAGACAGAAAAGCTTGTGTACAACGCAATATCCTCAAACCCTAAATTATCACAGCCTGAATTGGCCATTAAATGTGGGGTTGGAAAGACAACTGTGCAAAATGTTATAATCAAACTTAAAAATTATAGAATAATTAAAAGAATCGGATCTAATAAGACTGGTTATTGGGAGGTCCTTAAGTAATGCAACACTTTGGATTCTCAATGTTGTGGTTTTGGGTTGCTTATATCATTGTTACATTAATTGGAATACTTCATACAATATTCAACATCTACGTTCTTCATATGAAACCCATGGATAAGGAATCAATGGGAGAAGGATACGAGAAGACTAAACCTTGGCATCCTTTGTACAATATCATCATTTTCACAATGTTTGGATTTGTTTACATGAATGGATTAACGAATCCAACAATAGGTGAAGCATGTCACTTGAATTGGAATATTGCTATGGAAGTAAATACTGGAATAAAGGTTATGCAACTGAAGCATTACAAATAGTAATTAAGTATTTAAGAGAAACTGCTAAAGTAGAAAAAATTTCTGCTTGTCATCTTTCAATTAATCCTGCATCAGGTAAAGTAATGAAAAAAGCAGGAATGATTTACGATGCAACATTGAAAGAATATCGAATTGATAAAAATACTAATAAGCGTGTAGACTTAGTATATTATTCGACTAAATAAATAAAAGCTTAATCACAAATAAAGTGTTATAATTTTGAAAAAATTTCGAAATTGTAACACTTTTTGTGGTATACTATATGTGAGGCGAACTGATATGCTAATTAAAAGAAATCAATACTTAAAAAATATAAGAAGATTCTATGAATCTAATCTAATTAAGGTTTTAACTGGTGTAAGAAGATGTGGCAAAAGTGTTTTGTTAAATCAAATTAAAGAAGAGTTAATTAATGAGGAAAAGATAAGAAAAGATCATATTATATCTATTAATTTTGAGGATGTAAAATTTTCTAAAATTAAAAATTATAATAAATTAAATGATTATATCTTAAGACAAATTGTTGATGATAATAAATATTATATTTTCTTAGATGAAATTCAACACGTTAAACAATTTGAAAATGTATTAGCTTCACTCAAAGCAACAAAAAATGTATCAATTTTTGTTACTGGTAGTAACTCAAAACTATTATCAGGTAGACTAGCAAGTTTACTTGTTGGTAGATGTAAAGAGTTTAAAATAATGCCTTTTACTTATAGTGAATTTATTAAATACTATGAAGAAAATGGAATTGAACTTCCAAAAAAGCCATTACAAAACTATATTAGATTTGGCGGAATGCCTCAACGAATGGATTATTACTTAGAAGAAGATATTAAAGAATATCTAAAATCAATTTATTATGGAATAATTGATAAAGACATATGCAATACTAAAGCTAAGATAAATAAAGAAACATTTATTGCAATATCTAAATATATTATCAATAATGCTTCTAAAGAATTTTCTGCATCAAGTATTGTTGAATATTATAATCAGAATAATTCAGACACAATTTATAGTGAAAATGTTTATAGATATTTAGAGAAATTAGAACAAGCTTGTTTAATAAATAGAGTTAATCGTTATGATATAGCAACTAAAAGAACTTTGAAACATATTGAGAAACAATTTGTTGTGGATAATGGATTCTTACTTGCTTGTAATGATTCTAATAAAATATTTGTTGCTCATGCTTTAGAAAATATTGTCTATAATGAATTACTATATAGAGGATATGATGTTAAAATTGGTAAAACATATAAAGGTGAAATTGATTTTGTAGCGATGAAAGATGGTAAGAAATGTTTTATCCAAGTAGCATACCTACTATCAAGTGATGATGTAATTGAAAGAGAATTTGGTGCTTTTGATTCTGTTCGCGATCCATCACCAAAGTATGTATTCAGTTTAGATGAATATGATATGTCAAAGGATGGAATAACTCATTTTAATATTGAAGATTGGCTTTTATATAAGGTTGATGTCACATTGTCATAAGTGTTATAAAACTCAAATAATTTTAAATTTATAACACATAAGTATAACTTTTTTTGGAAACAGGATAAGGCGTGAAACACTCTGCATAACAAAGTGCTTTCACCATATGTTTTTTGACTGGGAAAACCAGCTAAAAAATTTAAAGAAAAAGGTAAATTTGCCATGAATGATAATAAAGATAAAGTAATGAATTATTCATATATTTTCGCTAAAAATTTTTTTAAATATAATCAGCGTGTTAATGTCAAATAAAAGTTACCAATTTTGGCAACATTATTTCATCAATTTAATGTTTTAACTTCTCATCCCTCCTTTTGATGTAATCTTTGGTTCTATAGGATGGACCAAGTGACATGCTCCCACCACTTAT
>JAEDHQ010000125.1 GCA_016296945.1 Bacilli bacterium
AAATAAAAATTTAGAGCAATTAATGAAATGCATATTTGAGGAATGGTTTGTTAATTTTAATTATTCCAATAACATATCATTTAAATCATCTGAATTAGGTGAGATTCCAGAATTTTGGAATGTAAAAACATTAGGAGATATACTTAATACATTAGAATCAGGTAAACGACCTAAAGGAGGGATTTCTGAAATAGATGAGGGAATCCCTAGCATCGGTGCAGAAAATATTTTGGGATTGGGTAGATTCGATTATTCAAAAAATAAGCTTATTTCACATGAATTTTTTAATAAATTAAAAAAAGGAATTATAGAAGACCAAGATGTATTATTATACAAAGATGGAGCTCAATTAGGGCGTAAAAGTTTATTCATGAATGGATTCCCTTTTGATATATGTTGTATTAATGAACATGTGTTCCGTCTACAGAGTAACGATGAAATTAGTCAATTTTATTTATATTTATGGTTAGATCAAGAAATAATGACAAATGAAATTATTAATTTAAATTCAAATTCAGCTCAACCAGGCATTAACCAAAATGATGTTAAATCATTGCCCATTATTGTTCCTGAGCTTGAAATAATGAATAGATTCACTAATATTGTTTCTCCTATGATGAATAAAATTTTTGATAATGCATTAGAAATAAAAAAATTAAGTAATTTAAGAGATACTTTACTTCCAAAGCTGATGTCTGGTGAAATTGATGTCTCAGAGATAAATTGTGATTTAGAATAATGGAATAAATTAATATTAAGAAGTTGATAAAATGGCAATACCAAAGTTTGATGAATTATTCAATGATATATTGGAATTTCTTTCAGATAAAAAAGAATATAGGACACGTTATGTTAAAGAAGAACTTTCAAAACAATTAAATTTGACTGATGAAGAATGTCAACAGTTAATTCCTTCAGGAACAGAGCCAGTAATTCAAAATAGAATAGGCTGGTCAATAACCACTCTTAAAAAAGCAGGATATGTTGAATCTAAAAAATGGGGTTATGTGAATATTACTGAAACTGGTTTTATTGAGCATTCTAAAAATCCGGATATTACTCTTGAGAGTTTAATGACAATTCAGGAGGTTTATAAATTTTTTAATGGAACTTCAAAGAAAGAATCTAAAATAGGTGAATCCACTCCTGAAGATGATATTGAAGAAGCATATAAGAAAATTAATGATTCACTTGCAGATCAGATTTTAGAAAATGTCTTAAATAAAGATCCTGTCTTTTTTGAAAAGTTGGTAGTTGATTTACTCTTAAAAATGGGTTATGGTGAATTCAGAGAAGATGCTGGAAGAACAACTTCACCAACTAATGATGGGGGTATTGACGGTATAATAAATGAGGACAGATTAGGTTTGGATAAAATTGCAATTCAAGCAAAAAGATATGATAAATCTAATAAAATTGGTGCTCCATTACTTCAGAGTTTTGTTGGTGCTTTAATGGGTAAAGGTGTTACTAAAGGCGTATTCATTACAACTTCATCATTTACAAAAGGCGCCATTGATTATGCTAGTAATCAGTCAATCATTTTAATTGATGGTGATAAATTAGCTGATTTGATGATAGAATTTAATGTTGGAACTTTTACAAGCCATACTTATGAAATAAAACGTGTGGACAGTGATTATTTCAATCTTGGTGAATAAATCTTTTTATCCTATGAATTTCCTATGGGCATGTTTTACATTGCTTTGATTTACCATTGCATACTGCATTGTGGTATCTATTTGAACATGTCCAAGTAGCTTTTGCACCTGTTCTATTGGCATTCCTTTATCTATTGCATTTGTTGCCATTGTCCTTCTGAATTTGTGAGGATGCACTTTTTTGATGTTACATTTTTCACCTAACTCTCTTAATCTGGTTTCTATTCCACTTATTCCAAGTCTTGTATTTGGTTTATTCAAAGAAACAAATAATGCAGGATTTTCATCTGTTCTTTGTTGGATATATTGCATTAAATGTATTTTTGTTCGTGCATCAAAGTATACTATCCGTTCACTTTCTCCTTTTCCAAATACCACACATTCCCGTTCGTAAAAATCAATGTCTGAAATATTGAGTCTTACTAATTCACCTACTCTTATTCCTGTTGATATCAACAATTCAAGCATTGCCAAATCTCTTATTTCATCGCATTTATCTCTTAATGTTTCTAGATTTTCATCTGTTAAAACTTCTTTTACTGTTCTACCTGTTTTCACTTTATGTATTCTTCGCACTGGATTTTTCAGTATATAATCCTCATCTTCCAGCCAGGAAAAGAAACTGGATAAAATACGTCTGATATTGTCGATTGTTGTTTTTGAGGATTGTTTTTCGTTTTTGTGATCGAATAAGTATTTTCTCAAGTCATCTGTGTTGATGTTATAAATCTGCTTTTTAATTTTTACCAACATTTTTTCAATAGTGGATTTGTAATATGTGATTGTTTTAGGTGAACATCCTTCGACTTGTTTAGCAGATAAGAATAGGTCAAGCAATTTAAAATTATCTTTTTCACATAATTCATTATTGTTGTCTATGATATCTACATCTTGCAGTGAATTTAAGAGTGAATTAGTTAATTTGATGTATTGATCTGGATTTAAGTATTCTTTCATCTGGTTTTGTATTTTAGAAATAATTTTAGTTTTCATATTAATGCCTCTATTAA
>JAEDHQ010000045.1 GCA_016296945.1 Bacilli bacterium
AAACCAACAAGTGCCGCTGGAATACTTGCGATGACAAGTTTTGCCATATAAGTATGGTTGTAAATGCTATCTTTATTTTTCTTAAAAGTGTTAATAATTAAATCTTTTAAATCTCTAAAAAAGAATAAAGCAATTGCAAGAGTTGAGGCAAAATTAATGATGATTTCAAAATTTAAACTCATGGGTTCTAATTTAAAATAATGATTAATAAAGACCATATGGGCACTACTTGAAATAGGTAAAGGTTCAGTTAACCCCTGAATTAAGCCAATAATGATGTATTTAATTATTTTCATAATTACCCCCTAGTCAAATTAATATATGCACTTTACAAGTAAAAAATGTAAAATTAGGGTATAATAATACAAGCGGAGGAAATCATATGTACAATTTTGGATATATTTTAGAAGGAACTTCACCAGTTATCTTACCTTTAGTGATTGCTTTAATTTTGATGATTGTACCTATTGGAGTACTGTTAATAATTGCGGTTGTCAAGTTTATTATAAAGAACGCAAAACGTAATCACAAAAGTGTTGAATCAGACGAAGATATTAAAAACAAATATCTAGCATTATTTGGTGAAGAAAATATTATATCTATTTCAAGTAATATGAATAGAGTAACAGTAGATGTTGCAGATATCAACAAAGTTAACTTTGATGGTTTACGTAACCTTGGAGTTGGTGTATTAATATCAGGAAATACGATCAAATGCTCATCAGCGAAATTTGCAAGTATTTTCGCAACAAAAGAATAATCACCAGCGATGGTGATTTTATTTTTCGAAAGGAGAAAGTATATGAATAAAGACTTTACAAAAGTAGTTAATGATAATAAAGAATTGGTAATTAAAACACTTCAAGAACTATTACAAATAAGAAGTGTTTTAGATGAAGCAACCGCAACAAAAGATATGCCCTTTGGTAAAGGCATTAATGATGCTTTAAACTATATGATGAATTTAGCATCAAAAGATGGTTTCAAAACCATTCGTGATGGTGGTTATGCTGGTGAAGTATCTTATGGTAATGGTGAAGAAGTAGTGGGTATTTTATGCCACTTAGATGTTGTACCAGAAGGAAAAAATTGGACGTATCCACCATATGAAGCTAGAATCGTGGATAATAAAATTTATGCTCGTGGTTCAACTGACGATAAAGGCCCAACCATCGCCGCATACTATGCCTTAAAATTTATTAAAGATGCTAACATTAAATTGAAAAAACAAATTAAAATAATATTTAGTACGGATGAAGAAACCGGATGGCGTGGTATCCATCATTATCTAACTAAGCACCCAATGCCTAGTATTGGATTTGCACCTGACTGTTCGTTTCCACTAGTATATGGTGAAAAAGGCCGTATGGCAATTGATGTATCAATCGATAACGCCAATAAATGTGCGTTGAGTACTGATGCAGTAATTAGCATTCATGGTGGTGAACGCTATAATGTAGTTATTGATGAAGCCACTGCTCTTGCTAGAATTGATAAAACTAAAGAATTTAGTAAATACCTTGAAGAAAATAATTTAACTGGTGATGTAGTTGTAGAAGGCGATTACTACAAATATTTTATTAAAGGTGTTGCAGCTCATGCAATGGAACCAGAAAAAGGCATTAATGCTGGCACACATATGTGTAATTTCTTTAAAGATTACAGTCAAAATCCATTAATTCATTATATTGCGAAATATCATCATTTAGATTACTATCTTAAAAATATGAAACAAGATTATACAGATTATGAAATGGGTCCCCTAACATGCAATATTGGTATTATTGATATTACAAAAGATGCTCAAAGAGTATGTTTAGATATTAGATATCCAGAACGATTCAATCAACCTGTTTTTGAAGAAAACTATCAAAAACTAATGAAAAAACTAGGATTAAAAGTAACTAATATGACTAATAAAAACCCTCATTATGTTAGCCCTCAAGATGAATTAGTTCAAAAACTATATGAAGCATATGTTAAGCATACTGGTGATACAGTTAATAAACCATTTACTGTTGGTGGCGGTACTTATGCAAGTATTCTAAATAAAGCAGTAGCATATGGAATGGGTTTTCCTGGTGAAGAAGAACTTGCACATCAGCGTGATGAATTCTTAAATATTGATAGTTTAATCAAAGGTATTTTAATCTACATAGATGCTATTATTGCTTTAGGTGAAATAGATGCGTAGAAGAAACATTAAAAACGCTCATGAACGTTTAGTAAATAATAGTGCCATAGTAATTCTAGAACCAAATCTATATAAAGGTAAATGGCATGCACTATTCGGTAATAATCATCCAATTCATTTAGAAATAGGAATGGGAAAAGGCGACTTCATAAAAGGTCTTGCATTAAAAAATCCAGATATTAACTATTTAGGCCTTGAAAAATATGAGAGTGTTATTGTTCAAGCGGTTGACAAAATTAAAAATATGAATATTCCTAATCTAAAACTTGTTTGTGCTGATGCGACTAGCTTACTTGATTATTTTGAAAATGGAGAAATCGATAAAATATATCTTAATTTTTCAGATCCATGGCCAAAAGCAAGACATGAAAAAAGAAGACTTACTTCTAGTAATTTCTTAAATATGTATACTAAGATTTGTAAGGCTCCTGTTGAAATAGAATTTAAAACTGACAATCAAGGATTATTTGAATACAGTCTTTGTTCATTGAATAATAACAACTGGAAGTTCGTAGATTTGACATTTGACTTGCACGCGCGAAATGAAGAAATTATTATGACTGAATATGAAAAAAAATTCCATAGTCTTGGTCATCCTATTTATTATGTTAAAACCATTTATAAAGGTAATCTATGAAAGCATATATTGGATCAACAAATATTGTAAAAGTAACTGCTGTAAAAGAAGTGTTAGAACCCTTTGGTTATGAAGTAATTAGTATGAATGTAAATAGTCTTGTAGATGCCCAACCTAAATCTGATAAAGAAACCATTACAGGTGCGAAAAATAGAGCTAAAGCTCTTCCCGATGATGGTATGCGAATTGGTCTAGAAGCAGGAGTTGAATATTTAGATGGTACGCTTTATCTCACTAATTGGGGCGTACTGCTAGCAAATGACAAAGAATTTATTGCAGGGGGAACAAGAATTCCACTACCAAACGAAATTACAAATCTAATAATGAATGAACATTATGAGTTAAGTGAAGCTATGGAAAAATATTTTAAAACCAAAGACATTAAACATCATAATGGTGCAATCGGTTATTTTACTTGTGATATGGTCAAAAGAGTTGATATTTTCACCCATATTGTAAAACTCTTATATGGAGAATACTTATATAATGGAGGTAACAAATGAAAGGATTAATATTACTTGCCAATCGTTTTGAAGATGTTGAGGCATTAATTACCATAGATATGTTAAGAAGAGCAGGCATAACCATTGATATGGCTAGTATGAATAATGATTTAAATGTCATTACCCAATCAAATATAACAGTAAAAGCTGATATTTTAGTTAGTTCTATAAACCTTGATGATTATACTTTTTTAGTAATTCCAGGTGGAAAAGCAACATTTGAAACCCATCATAAAAGTGTTGTGACTAAAAATATTGTAAAACACTTTAATGATAAAAAACAACTAGTAGCCTCAATTTGTGCAGCACCAAGCATTTTGGGGATGATGGGATTACTAGATGGTATAGAATATACATGTTTCCCTGGCTGTGAATCATATATGCCAAAAGCAATTTACAAAAATCAAGATGTAGTAGTAAGCAAAAATATAATTACTTCAAAAGCAGCAGGTACAACCTTTAAATTTGCTTATGAAATAATCAAATATTTAACAAACGAAGACCTTGCCAAAAAAGTAATAAATAGCGTGTACTACAAATAATACAAAGTGTTATATCTAATATTAGGTATAACCCTAATGTCCGTGTACCTCAGTTGGATAGAGGAATCGCCTCCTAAGCGATCTGCCGTTGGTTCAAATCCAATCACGGACGCCACTAAGAAATATGAAGACTATAACAGTGATGTGGTAGTCTTTTTTAATTTTTCGAAACGAAACATATATTTTATTTCGTGAAAATGAAAAAATATTAATTTTTCGAAACAAAACGTGCATTTAACTTCGAAAAAATGTAAAAAAATTTATTTTTCGAAATCACTGATATATAATTATGATGACAGCAAGGGATAATAATGAAAATCATAACAAGAGAATATCTAAATGAATTAATAGAATATATTGGAACACCTGACATTAAAGTGATAACAGGAATCAAGCGTTCAGGAAAATCAAAATTATTAGAAAGTTTTGCTGAATACATACTTAAAAATTATAGTGATGTAAACATTATACAAATAGACTTTTATAAATTGGAATTTGAAGAATTACAAGAATACCATAAATTATATAATTATATAGTGCCTAGATATGAAGAAAATAAAAGAAATTTTGTCATTATTGATGAAGTACAACTATGTAAAAATTTTGAAAAAACAATCAACAGTTTATATACTGATGGCAAATATGATATTTATATAAGTGGTTCCAATGCATTTTTTTAAGTAGTAATTTGGCCACATTATTTACTAAAAGAACAATTGAATTAAAAATATTTCCTTTCTCATATAAAGAATATACGAATTATTATGAACTTAATAATGCAATAGATAGCTTTGATGATTATGTCCTAAGTGGTGGCCTCGCAGGATCTTATTTGTATCCTACAGAAAAAAGCAAATTAAATTATATTGCTAATGTTTATGAAACAATAATTGAACGAGATTTAATTAAAAGAAAAAGGATAAAAAATGTTGTGCTACTTAAAAAAATATCATCCTTTTTGATTGACAATGTTTCGAATTTAACATCAATTAATAATATTACTAATATTTTAAGTGATAAAAAAATGCCAACTAATGACAAAACAGTTGGCTCATATATAGAAAATTTATGTCAAGCATATTTATTTTATCGTGTTACAAGATATGACATAAGAGGAAAAAAATATCTTTCATCATTAGAAAAGTATTATTTAAGTGATCATGCTATCAAATATGCTGTTTTGGGTAAGAAAGATATGAATTACGGAAGAATATATGAAAATATCGTGGCTATAGAGTTATTGCGTAGAGGTTATGAATTATATGTAGGAGTTCTTTATAAAAAGGAAATTGATTTTGTCGCAATGAAAAGAGATGAAAAAATTTATATACAAGTCGCAGATAATATAAGTGATGAGACTACATTCAAAGGAGAAGTTGAATCATTATTAAAAATTAAAGATGCCTATCCAAAAATAATAATTGCTAGAACGAAACACCCAGAGTATATGTATGAGGGAATAAGAATAATTGATATAGGTGAATGGCTAATAGGTAAAACTAACAATTAATTAAGAAAATAATTTATTCAACTATCTTTAGATAAAATATATAATTAAGTATGAGAATTGACAAAGTTATTGTAATACGATATAATTTTGTTATAACATAATTATCTAGGTGGTTAAAATGAAAGAAAATATCGATATACGTGTTCAAAAAACTTATAACATGTTAGTTACTGCTTTCTTAAAAATGTTAGAAGAAAAAAAGTATGAAGAAATTACAATTAATGATTTATGCAAGGAAGCAGGAATTAGGAGAGCAACATTCTATCAACATTTTAATGATAAATTTGATTTTTTTGTATTTACTGTTAAAACAATTCAAAAAAAGGTAAAAGAAAATACCAAAGAATTATATAAATCAGATAGTACGGAAACATTCTATATTAATTTATGTAAATATGCGATTGAACTTTTAGAACAAAATGAACAAATAGTTTATTCTATTTTTCAAAGCAATATGTTTTCACTAATGGCAGATATTTTAGTTGATGAAATTGCTAAGGACGTTGAGACGCAATTAAAGGAAGATAATATTGATAAATACAATCAAACAATGCTTGCTCAAATTATTACAGGAGGATTCCTTCAACTTGCTAAATGGTGGTTTTTGAATAAAACAACTGTTAATAAAGAAGAAATGTTAAAAGAAGTTGAGACATTAATTAAAAACAATCAATTTTTAAAATAAACAAAATATATTTAAATTGCTATTTTGAGGGAATTGTGCTATAATAATAGTGTATAAAAAGAAAGGTGTGAATTTTATGGCTTATATTAATTTTTCTCGTGAATTACTAGACAAATTTTGCATGGAAGCTTTCCAAAAATTTGGCTTTACAAAAGATGAAAGTAGAATTATTTCAGATGTACTACTAATGTCTGATGACTTTGGGATTGAATCTCATGGTATGCAAAGATTAGTAAGATACCACAAAGGAATTGAAAGTGGACTAATTTCTGTTCATGCAAAACCAGAAGTTGTATTTGAAACTCCAGTTAGTGCAGTAATTGAAGGTCACTCTGGTATGGGACAATTACTAGGACATTATGCAATGGAACTTGCAATTGAAAAAGCTAAAAAATCAGGTGTTGGTATTGTTACAGTACGTAACTCTAATCACTATGGTATTGCTGGATATTATGCAAGAATGGCAATGGATCAAGGTTTAATTGGTTTTTCTTGTACAAATTCAGAAGCAATCATGGTTCCTACATTTGGTAAGAAGGCAATGCTTGGCTCTAACCCTATCGCATGTAGTGCTCCTGCTGACCCTTATCCATTCTTCTTTGATGCATCAACTACAGTTGTAACTCGTGGTAAACTTGAAATGTACAATAAGATGAATAAACCTATTCCTACTGGTTGGGCAGTTAATAAAGCGGGAGAATCATCAAATAGTGCAAGTGAAGTTTTAGGCAATATTAAAGCTCATGAAGGCGGCGGTATTGTTCCTCTTGGTGGAGATACTGAATTGCTAGGTGGACATAAAGGTTATGGTTATGGTATGCTTTGTGAATTATTCTCATCAATTTTATCACAAGGTGTAACCTCAGCTCATACAATGCAAAATGGTTTCTCTGGTATTTGTCATGGATTTATGGCAATTAATCCTGCATTCTTTGGCGATCCAGAAGCTATCAAAAAACATTTTAGCCAATATTTAACTGAACTTCGTGAAAGCCCTAAAGCAAATGGTGCTGAACGCATTTACACTCATGGTGAAAAAGAAATGGAAGCTATCAAACGTGTTGAAAAGAATGGTATTCCAGTAAATGAAAACACAGTTAAAGAAATGATTGATATGGCAAAATACTTAGGTATGGATGTTAAAGCATACTTTGGAGATTTTGAAGTAAAAGACAATAATTTTAAGAGTAGTTATTAATATAAGTAGAGGTATATAATATGGCAGAAAAAACAGTATATGAAAGAAGTCTAGAACTTCATGAAAAAGGCCCAGGAAAAGTTGAAGTTATTTCAAAAGTAAAAGTTGAAAATCGTGAAGATTTATCACTTGCATACACCCCAGGTGTAGCAGAACCTTGTCGTAAGATTCATGCAAATCCTGATGATGTATATAAATATACTGCAAAAGGAAATCTTGTTGCGGTTGTAAGTGATGGTACTGCTGTACTTGGTCTTGGTGATATTGGTCCACTTGCTGGTATGCCAGTAATGGAAGGTAAATCAATTCTATTTAAGGAATTTGCTGGTATTGATGCATTTCCAATTTGCTTAGATACTAAAGATGTTGATGAAATAGTTGAAACAGTAAAACGTATCGCTCCATGTTTTGGTGGAATTAATCTAGAAGATATTTCAGCACCTAGATGTTTTGAAATTGAAGCAAGATTAAAGAAAGAACTTGACATTCCTGTTTTCCATGATGACCAACATGGTACTGCTATCGTTGTTTGTGCTGGTTTAATCAACGCATTAAAGGTTGTAGGTAAAGAATTTAAAGATGCCAAAGTTGTAATCAATGGTGCAGGTAGTGCTGGTATTTCTATTTGCAAATTAATTCTTCAATTTGGTATTGGTGACATTGTTTTAGTTGATAAACAAGGTGCATTGTGTCCAGGCGAAGAATGGATGAATCCTGCTCAAAAGGCTATGGCTGAAATTACAAATAAAGAACATCAAAGAGGCCCTTTAAAAGAAATCATTAAAGGTAAAGACATCTTCATTGGTGTGTCAGCTCCTAACCTAGTTACTGCTGAAATGGTTCAAACAATGGCTAAAGATCCTATCGTTTTCGCAATGGCTAATCCAACTCCAGAAATTATGCCAGATGTAGCTAAAGCTGGTGGTGCAAAAGTTGTTGCAACAGGAAGATCTGATTTCCCTAACCAAATCAACAATGTACTTGTTTTCCCTGGTATCTTTAGAGGTGCCCTTGATGTAAGAGCTACTGATATTACTGAGGAAATGAAACTTGCAGCAAGCCGTGCAATTGCTTCATTAATTACTGAAGAAGAATTAAATGAAGAATATATCATTCCTTCTCCATTTGACAAACGTGTTTGTAAGGTAGTGGCTGAAGAAGTTGGTAAAGTTGCGAGAGCTCAAGGTATTGCTAGAATATAAAAAAATAATGTGCAATCAATGATTGCACATTTGTTATAAAAGGAGAAAAAAATGGCTGAATTTAAATTACCTTATTATAAGGGACATATTAATTGTACAATTCCTAATGAATTAGTAGCAGGGGTACTTGTTTCCAAAACTGAAGAATATAAACCAACAATGAGTGAAGTAGAACTCGTTAAAGATGCCCTACTTCATCCAATTGGTTCACTTCCTCTTGCAGAACTTGCGAAAGAAAAAAAACACATCGTTATAATTTCTAGTGACCACACAAGACCTGTGCCAAGTCACATTACAATGCCTTTATTATTAGAAGAAATTAGAAAATATAATCAAAATGTAAAAATCTCCATTCTTATCGCAACAGGAATGCACCGTCCAACTACTCATGAAGAGTTAGTTAACAAATATGGCGAAAAGATAGTAAGAGAAGAAGAAATAATAGTTCATAATGCTTATGAAGATGAAAACATGACATTTAAAGGTATTTTACCTTCTGGTGGTGAATTATGGATTAATAAATTAGTTGATAGTGCTGATTTATTGATTAGTGAAGGCTTTATTGAACCTCATTTCTTTGCAGGATTTTCAGGTGGTAGAAAATCAGTGCTTCCAGGTATTGCTTCTAAAAAAACTGTACTATGGAATCATAATGCTAGATTTATTGCCAATAAAAACTCAAGAGCAGGTAATCTTGAAGATAATCCAATTCATAGAGATATGCTTTTCGCAGCGAAAGCAGCAGGGCTTGCCTTCATTTTAAATGTTGTAATTAATGGTGAAAAGAAAATTATAAAAGCCTTTGCGGGAGGACTTGAAGAAGCACATGCTCATGGTTGTAAATTAGTAAAAGAAATTGCTCAAGTAGAACCAGTTTATTCAGATATTGTTATTACAACAAATGGTGGTTATCCCCTTGATCAAAACATTTATCAAACTGTTAAAGGAATGACTGCGGGTGAGGCTTGTGTAAATCCGGGTGGTGTAATTATAATTTGTTCATCATGTGCTGATGGCACAGGTGGAGACTTCTTCTACAAGTTACTTGCTGAAAGTGCATCAGCTCAAGAAGCTTACCAAAAACTAAATGATGTAGATCCAAAAGATACTGAGTTTGACCAATGGGAAGCCCAAATACTTGCAAGAATTCTATGTAAAGCAAATGTAATAATTGTGTCTGATAAATGTGATCCAAGCATTATTACTAATATGCATATAATGCATGCTTATAATATCGAAGAAGCTTTAGAAAAAGCCCGTAATATTGTTGGTAATAAAAAGATTACTGTTATTCCTGATGGAATTAGTGTTATCTTTAAATAAAGTAATTGAATACATTATCAAAAGACACATAAACTATAAATGGTGATTATATGAAATATATAGGAATATTTCAAGGTGGTGGAGTGAAAGCTATCGCCCATGTTGGTGCGATTAAAGCCCTAGAAGAAAGAGGATTCTTTTGTGTAAAAGCAGCTGGTACAAGTGCAGGTGCCATTATCGCAAGTCTTGTTGTGGCAGGTTATAATGCTGATGAGTTAATAGAATTTTTCCAAACTTTAGATATTACTACGCTAAAGGAAAAAGGAAAAGCAATGCGTATAATTAAAGACTTTGGTATTTATTCATCATCGCCTTTAGAAAAATATTTAGAAGGACTTTATAAGAAAAAAGGAATTAGCACATATTTAGATGTCAAAAATGGAAGAGACTATAATTTAAAAGTTATCGCAACGGATATAATTAAACGAAAACAAGTAACATTTCCCAATGATCTTGTTAAGTATGATATTAATCCGGATAGTTTTCCTATATCAAAAAGCGTTGTTATGAGTGCGACTTATCCTCTTTTTTATAAACCTTTCAAACTTGGTAAAAGTCTAATTATGGATGGTTGTATCGCTAATAACTTTCCACTTGAAGTTTTTGGTTATCAAACCAAAGAACCAATTATTGGGTTTAACTTAGTTACAGGTGGCGAGACCAAAGAAAATGTGTATAGACCTTACATTATAAGAATTCCTATTAAAAAAGTTTATAGTATGAACTTTAGTATTGATAATAACACTAAACAAGAATTATTTAGAGCTGGTTATGAAGCTGGTAAAAGATTTATAGAAAGTTATTTTGAACGAGAAAATAAATAATGGGAGTAATATGAGAAACAAAGAAATAGTTAAAAATACCTTATTATTAGATGGAAATGGTAATCTAAAACAAAAAGGGTTCGCTAAAAGCCTTATTCTTGATTATAAAAAAGATATGATAAAAACCAAAAAATCAAGAATCAAAGAATGGGATTACTATTTAGTATATAATAAAGAAATTGCTTTATGTTTTACCATCGATGACAACACTTATATGGGATTAACAAGTGTTTCAGTAATTGACTTTAAAAATAAAAAAGAAAAAACCACATCGCTAATAAAGTTTTTTACGGGTGGAAAAACAAACCTACCAGAATCATCAAAAGAAGGTGATGTCGAAGTTAAAAATAAAAAAATTTCAATCGCATTCTTTAATGATGGAAAAACTAGGAACATAAAAGTAACAATGCCAAAATTTTATAAAGATATGAAATTTTCATGTGACCTTACCCTAACCGAAGAACCAAATGAATCACTTGTGATTGTCACACCTTTCGAAAAAGATAAACACTTCTATTATAATCAAAAAATCATAGGTATGGTGGCGGAAGGTATATTTACTATTGGTGATAAAAAGTTTCAATTTGACAAACAAGATACGCGAGCTCTACTAGACTGGGGACGTGGCGTTTGGACATATAAAAATACATGGTACTGGGGCGCTTTATGTACTAATGTTGATGGCCATGAAGTAGGTTTTAATATTGGTTATGGATTTGGTGATACAACTCAAGCTAGTGAAAATGCGATATTCTATGATGGCGTGATGCATAAACTAGATGATGTTGTTTTCAATATTCCAAAAAATCAAAAAGGTAAAGATGATTTCTTAAGTGACTGGACATTTACATCAAGTGATGGACGCTTTGAAATGGATTTTAAACCAATCATTGATAGAGCTGCTGATACAAATGTATTAATCCTTAGATCTAATCAACACCAAGTTTTCGGACTTTTTACTGGTTACTTCATACTTGATGATGGCACCAAAGTAGAAATTAAAAATGAAATTGGTTTTGCTGAAAAGGTATTTAATAAATGGTAATTATATTAAGTCAAATATCAACTTAGGTATTTGACTTTTTTTATTTAAAAAGGCATTTAATTGCAAAAAAAGTCAAAATATGGTAAATTATATGCATAAATGCTGGTGGGTGATAATATGCGCGAATTATTATATTTTGCATGTACTGTTATGGTGATTATCATAATTCTATTATGTATATGTAAAACTAAAATAACTATAGAAAAAAATAAAGACAACATCTTGAAATGTACAGCTGTCATAACAGTAGTACTGCATTATAGTTCATTATGGGTAGACTATCTTAGTGGTAATAAAGCAGTAGTTGAAAATACAATGTTATTTCCAATATACCCATGCAATATTTGCATGTGGCTTTTACTTATCACCGCATTTCTTAAAAACAAAGATACATTTATTTATCGTAGTCTAACAGAATTTTTAGCAATAGCAGGAACTATCTGTGGCTTAATTGGTCTTTTCGCAAACGAGATATTTATTTCAAACCCTAATTTTTATGATTATGGTTCCCTAAAGGGTTTATTATCACACTCTACAATGATTTTTGGTACTTTATTTATTCTTACTCAAGGTTATGTGAAAATTAATGCTCTTAATGTGACAATTAGTACCACGCTAGGTTTATTACTGTTTATAATTATCGGAACTATTATTAATACTTTATTTAAAGCTTGTGGCTTGCCAGAAGTAAATGCTATGTATTTATTACATTTTCCGATTGATAAACCTGGAGTAAATTCCATAACACTTGGTCTTGTTGGATTAATTATTCTTTTTATATGTTTAAATATTTATGAAGTAATATTTTTAAATTATACCGAAAGATGGTACTATAATTTTAATAAAAATAAAGAGAAAAGGAAAGAAGAAAAATGAGAAAACTATTTTTAAAAATATTTGGTGAACATCCCGCAACTGATGTTACAAAGATGACTATGTTTTCATGGCATCACATTCTATATTTGATTTTAATAATTGGAACAATTGTATTATTGACCATTTTATTTAATAAAAAAGAACAAAGTAAAAAAGAAAAACTATTAAAAATAATTAGTATCTTAGTATTAGTAGTATATCTTGGAGATTTTTTTATTCAACCATTTTATAATGGGGGAACAATGGATGCAAATGGCGAATTAATACTAGATAAATTTCCATTTCATATTTGTACAGTATTGTGCCCACTAATTATTTTTTCTAAGTACTGTTCTTTCGCAAAACCAATTAAAACTCCAGTTGTTGTTTTATCAATAATTGCGCCATTAATGTGGTTGATATTTCCAGGTACAGCGTTAAATTCTAGTCAATCTGCATTTTCATATGAAGTAATTCAGTTATTTGTATATCATGGCCTAGTTTTCATTTATGGATGCTTAGTGTTATTATTAAAAGAAACAGCATTAGATATCAAAAAAGTATATAAAGAAGCCTGCTGTATAGTAGGAATTGCATTATGGGCAACCCTTGGGAATCTTTTATATTCATCAACTGATCATGATTACAACTGGTTTTTCTTAAAGGATCCTGTATTTGGCTTTATCCCTAAAGCAATTAATCCATTTGTGGTAATTATCATTTTCTATTTATCATGTCTACTTGTATATGGTATATATTATTTAATAAAGAAAATTAAGAATCAAAAAGTAGTGGAAGCTAGTAAATAAAACTTAAATCCACTTTACTTTACAAAAAGTAAAAATTATGGTATAATATTGCAGTATGATTATGCGTAATCATCCTTGCTTTTCAATTGTGTGAAAAGCCGATAGACCAAAAGGAGGTGGAAAGAATGAAAAAATACGAAGTAATGTATATCATTCGCCCAAATGTTGAGGAAGAACCACGTAAGGCTTTAATGGCTGAACTTGAAAAAGCTTTTACAGTTGATGGTTCAGAAGTTCTTAACGTTAAAGAAATGGGCTTAAGAGATTTAGCTTACGAAGTAGCTGGTGAAAAGAAAGGCTTTTATGTATTATTAAACGTAAATGCTACACCCGCAGCAGTTAAAGAATTTGAACGTTTAGCTAATATCAAAGAAGCAGTTATTCGTCATATTACTGTTGCTGAATAATTAGGAGGGTTATTATGAATAGAGTGGTTTTAGTAGGAAGAATTACTAGAGATCCAGAATTAAGAACTTCACCTAATGGTGTTTCCTTTGTCGCATTTACAATTGCGGTAAATAGAATAGGAAACAACAACAATGGCGAACGTGAAGCAGACTTTATTAATTGCGTTGCATTTAATAGACAAGCTGACAATCTTGCCCGTTTTATTAAAAAAGGACAAATGATTGGTGTTGAAGGAAAACTTCAAACCAGAAGATATCAAGCAACTGATGGCTCAAATCGTGTGGCTACAGAAGTAATTTGTGATATGGTTCATTTCTTAGAAACAAGAAATGGTGGCAACGTTCAAGGTGGATATAATGATTATTCATCATATGAACCAAGACAACAAAGTAGTTACCAACCACAAACTCCAAATCAACAATATTCTCAACCAACACGCCAACAAGCTCCAGTTGAACCATCTGATAATCCATTTGATGATATTAAAAATCAATTCGATATTACAGATGATGACTTACCATTTTAGGAGGATAAATATACATGGCAACTTTTAGAAAACGTAAAAAGACTTGCTACTTTACAGACAACAAAGTTGAAAAGATAGATTGGAAAGATGCTGATTTATTAAAGAGATTTATCTCTGACCGCGGTAAAATTTTACCACGTCGTGTTACAGGTACTAAAGCGATTTATCAAAGAGAACTTGCAGTAGCAATTAAACGTGCACGTCATATGGCCTTATTACCATTCG
>JAEDHQ010000126.1 GCA_016296945.1 Bacilli bacterium
GTTGGATCACTTGATTTCCATACTAGTTCTGCTCCTTCAGTATATGTTGGAGTAATTTGTTTAGTATCATCAACTTGTAATGTTAATGCTTTTTCAGTGACACTTATTTCAAATACTTCTTTAGCATTAACTGTAACAGTAATTTCTGCTTTAATATCATCATGATCTTTCACAGATACAGTAATTACAACACAACCACTAGAAATAGCTGTAATTGTACCATTAGAAACACTAGCAATTGCATCATCACTTGATGACCAAACTAATGTTGCTTCTCCTACTAAAGTAGGAACAATAGTTTTTTCTTCACCTTCAACTAAAGTGATAGATTTATCAGCATCATTTAAACTTAATTTGATTTCTTTTGTACCACAAGAAATCAAAACAAAAGCAAACAAAGCGATAAAAAGCATTGAGAAAACTTTTTTCATTTCTTTAAAAAATCCTTTCACATAATTTTTTCTAAGTAGAAAAGCTTCATAAAAATAAGATAACGTTTTCACTTAAGACATAAATATTATATCACTTGAAAACGCTTTATGCAACAAAAAAAACATTTTTTTACAAAAATCATCAACCCAAAATATAATTATGTATTTATTTTTGTTGATTTGTATATAAGTATACATATGATCCCTGAATAACTCTTTCATTTGCTTTCGGCGATTGACTAATAATTTTATCACCATCACCAATAATTTTAATTTGATAATATCCATGAGGTTGTACTTTTACTACATCCATTCCAACATAGTCACTAACAGTATAATAAAAATCATCAATATACCACCGTGAATCAATCTTAATTCCTCCCGATTGTTTGGGAATATTATTAATGGTAATTGCTTGCAATAATACTTCTTTTACTAATGGAGCAGCGACAACACCACCATATTGTATATAAGTTTTAGGTTTGGTAACAGCAATATAACAAGCAATTTCTGGATTATTCATCGGCAAAACACCAAGAAGCGATAAGATATATTGGTTATCTAAGTATGCTCCATCAGAAGCAATTTGTGCAGTGCCTGTTTTTGCACCAACTCGATACCCTTCAATATAAGCACCTCTAGCTGTACCTAAAGAAACAACTCTTTCTAAGGCATTTCTTACAATTTTCGATGTTTCTTCACTTATTACTCTTCTTATCTCTTGCTTTGAAGACTCATAAATAATCGAATTATTTAGTCCTAATCCTTTTACAACATAAGGAATATGCAGAATCCCTCCATTTACTGCCGCACTACATGCATTAACCAATTGTATTGCCGTACCTGAATTACCTTGACCAAAAGATGAAGTTGCAAGTTCAACAGGACCAACATTATCGACATTAAAGACAATGCCACTAGACTCACCACTGATATCAACATTAGTTTTTTTACCAAATCCATAATCTTTAATATATTTAAATAATTTTTCACTTCCTAAACGTCGCCCAATTTCCATAAAACCTGGATTACAGGAATTTTGCATTACTTCATAAAATGATTGTGTACCATGACCTCCTGTTTTCCAGTCTTTAATTCTTGTTCCATCAACCATTGTATAGCCACAACAATTAAAATGATCATTTACATTAAATACACCTTCTTCTAATCCAGCAGTATAAGTTACAAATTTAAATGTGCTACCATATTCATAGCATTTCCAAATCGGCAAATTACGATTATAGACCTCTTGGTCATAATCTTGATAATTTTTTATATCAAAATTAGGTCGACTTGCAATAGCAATAATTGAAGAATCCTTTGGATTCATCATTAACCCAATTGCTTCCTCACAATCATAATACTTCATAGCATTATCCAAAACATTTTCTAATGATACCTGAATATCGATATTAATTGTTAAGTATAGATCAATCCCCCCACTGCTATCTGTATAACTATCGGAAAGGTTGTTAATTTTTTTACCATGAGCGTCTGTAAAAATATTAATACTCCCGACTTCACCTTTCAACAAACTATCATACTCTAATTCTAAACCGCTTAATCCTTGGTTATCACTTCCCACAATTCCTAGTAAATGACTCAAGGTATTACCATATGGATAATATCTAACAACATCACCAATAACATAAACGCCAGGCAAATTCTTCTCAATGATAATTTTTGCCTTATCAATCGAAATATTTTTTCCACTCGGTTTAATTAATTCAATTGATACATTCTTATCAAAATGACCTACTAAATCTCTTTTCGGTACTTCTAAAACTGTACTTAGATAATTAATTGTATACTCCTTGTCTTTAATTTGCTTAGGAATAATTGCTAAAGAAGGTGAAATCGTATTACCAACAATCAATTTGCCTTTGCAATCGTAAATTTTCCCTCTCTTATAACTAACAGGAATATTTCTAGTCCATAAATCATATGCTCTTTCCAGATAAATTGTACTTTTAGAACTAACGATATAACCAATTCTAACTAACATAATGATAAAAAATATAAAAACAAGCAATAAAACTAAAAACACTCTTTTATGTATTTTTTTCATAATTTTAAATCACCATTTAATTTTACTCCTAATTAAATTGAAATATGAATAAACAATAAAAAACAGATATACCTAAGTAGCATATCTGAATTTAAAAAACTATTTTATTTTAGGATTCTCAATATTTGTTTTT
>JAEDHQ010000004.1 GCA_016296945.1 Bacilli bacterium
TTCATGATATAATGACACACCAAAAACCAAAAGACCATTAAGGCTAATATTTTAAAGCTTTGTCAAAAATTTTACTGAAATCGATAGCTGTCAAAAATTCTACTGATAATCAGTAGAGTATTTGACAGCGTATTTTTATTGTATAAAAAAATGTCCTTTGTTATAATTAAATCGCCAGAAATAATACAAGAAAGGACGGTTAAATTATATCATAATGTTTAATCTATTTAAAGATTCCAATTTTGATTTTGATAAACTTAAATATCAAAACACTCCTAGTAAAATTGTTTTTGATGCTTATTACATTCCTGAAGATCAGACATGTCCTATTTGCTCATCTTCTAACTATTCCAAAAATGGTTATAAGATTAAAACTGTTAAACATTGTATTTATTATTCTAAAATTGTTATTGTGAAATGTCATATACAAGGTTATGTTTGTAAAGATTGTAAATCTTTTTTTTATGAAAAAGATACATTCTCTAATTATAACGAGAATATTTCTAAAGAATCTATTGATGTTATTTTAAAGATGTTGAAATATAATAATGAAACATTTGAAAGTGTAGCTAGAGATTTACATATATCTAGACAACTTGTAATAAATATTTTTGATAAGTATTTTAATTATACGCCACCAGTTCTTCCAGAAATATTATCTTTTGATGAAAAACATATTAATAAAAAATTAACAGATAATGCGTATATTTTTATTATATTAGATTTTTTAAATATTAAAATTTATGACATTGTTTTTTCAAGACATAAATACAAGCTAGAAAAGTATTTTTCAAGAATTCCTTTAAAAGAAAGAGAAAACGTTAAATATATTACAAAACAAATGAATTTGTTTAGATATGTGGGAAACATATTTAGATATCAGTAAAAGATACTTTAAAAATGCTTTAGTTGCGATTGATTCGTTTCATGTTATGAAGCTAGTAAACAATGCTATGGATACAATTAGAAAAATTGTAATGCAAAAATATAATAATAAAGCAGAAGATATTTTTTATAATGATCCATATTATTATCTTTTAAAAAAATATAGACATTATTTTCTTAAAGAGTTCGATGATATAACAGAAGGAAGATTTTATAATCCTAAAATGAAAATGTACTTTACAAAACATAGTTTATTGCAATATATGCTCGACATTGACGATACTTTAAAGAAAGCCTACTATCTTACTTCTAAATATAGAGAATTCAATAAAACTGCTAATATATCAAATTGTAAAGAAGAATTTGAAGCAATTATTGATTTATTTTATGATTCTAATATTAAACAATTTATTGATGTAGCTATCACTTTAGAAAATTGGAAAGAATATATTTTAAACTCTTTTATACTTGTGGAAAACACATTAGTAACATCAAAAAATAAATCTAATAAGAGAAGATTATCTAACGGACCAATAGAAGGTATAAATTCGATTATAGAAAAAATAAACTTAAATGGTAATGGATATACTAACTTTTATCGTTTTAGGAATAGATGCATATACGTTATAAATAGTGATAAATAATTACTAATTAAATATTTCTGGCAAAATAAAAATGGTCACATAACATTCACGTTATGTGACCATATTTGCATCAGTAGAATTCTTTACAGGGGCGATTTATCGCCCTTAAATAATTTTTTTAAAATTATTTATCAGTAGAATTTTTTACAGAGCCCTTTTAATCTTGTTGGTGGCAAACTCGGGTTATATCATAATATATATTATTAAACAACAAAAATTATAAATAAGAAGGTAAAAAGTCAGAAAAGTCTTCACCTTAATTATTTCAATTTTAATTACATTACTTTCAAGATTAGGGCAGTTTGAGGACTAATTGATATACCATTAATTACATCCTCATCATGAAGTAAATCTTTTGCACTAGTAATTGAATAATAATAATTATAATGACTATTATTAATTATTGTTAGATATTTTGTTTTTCCGTTAGTTCTTGAAAAAGCAAACACACGATCATCAATAATTTCTTCTTGATAATCACCATCAATAAAAACATCATCATTACGAATGTTTCCTAATTTTATTAGATATTTTGTTAATTCCTTATCGCCCTTCTCCCATGGCATTGGTTGTCGACAGAATGGGTCTTTATAACCCTCAACACCACATTCATCACCATAAAAAATACAAGGAATTCCTGGTAAAGTATAAATTAATGCAAAAGCCATCATTAGTTTACTACGAGAATTATAGTATTCTCCCTGAGTCATTTTAAAGGAAGCTAGTTCATCTTTTGATAATGTGTGATAATTTACTTTTGAAAAGGCAGAAATTGCTCTTGCAGTATCATGAGTTGACAGAATATTCATTAAAGAATTTAAAACTTTTTTAGGATAATTGTTTATTAGATTTCGCATTGTTCGCACTAAATCATATAAACAATTATAATTTAAATAACTAATAATTGCATCTTTCAATGGATAATTCATTACTGAATCTAATTCTAATCCATTAAAATATGTTCTTCTAACATTATAGGCAATTTTATTAGAAGCATCTTCCCAAACTTCACCAATAACTATCGCATCTTTATCAATTGATTTAACACGATGATTAATCTTTTGAACAAAATTAGTGTTCAATTCATCTACAACATCTAATCTTACTCCTTTTATTCCAAAACGCATCCATTTGTTTAAAACACCATTTTCTGATGTAATATATTCTACAAAACTCGAATCTTGATTTACTGAAGGTAAATCCTTGATTCCCCACCAAGCTTCATAATCATTAGGAAACTCCTTAAACCGAAACCAATTATAGAATGGTGAATCTTTTGATTGATAAGCCCCTAAGGTATTGAAATGGTTATAATGATTAAAATAAATTGAGTCATCACCAGTGTGATTAAATACTCCATCAATAATGAAATAAATCCCTAACTCTTTTCCTTTTTCAATCATTTCTTTAAAATCTTCTTCTGTTCCTAGCATTGGATCAATCTTCAAATAATCTGATGTATTATAACGATGATTAGAAGGAGATAAAAAGATTGGATTTAAGTAAACCACACCAACATTTAATTGCTTTAAATAAGGAAGTTTTTCTGTAATTCCTTGAAAATCCCCACCATAAAAATCATTAGAATATAGACCATTTATTGGTTTATACGCTACTTCTTCATCCCAACTTAGATGATTATAGCCTGTAGTTTTTACTGGATTATTGCCAGATTTCTTAAAACGATCAGGGAAGATTTGATACATTATTTTGCCTTGGTACCAGTCAAGATTACAACTTGTAGGATTTGTAACATTTATTTGAAAATTATTAACATTATTATCACATAATAATGCATCCAAATCATCATTTCTACCAATATAATGATGTCCAAAACAATCGTCAAATTCAAAATGATACCAGTAAATATAAGGCTTATTAAAACTAAAACTTACAGTATACAAATTGTATTTATAATCATATAAATTTGCATTATCATCACACGCTAAACTTAATGGTTTTCGAAACAACTCTCTACAATCATCCGTAACAACCACAACTAAATTATATATACGATATTGTTTTAATATACGTAATTTTAATACAACATCCTCATAAACAAACAAAGCGCCCAAAGGCGTTTTGCATTGTTTTAAATATGGACTAAATAAAATATCAGTCATTTATCTATTTTACTTTCTTAAGATTCCAAATATTATCGGCATATTCGCGAATGCTGCGGTCAGCAGAGAAAATACCTGCTTTCGCAATATTAACTAAAGACATCTTATTCCATCTCATTCTATCATTATATGCTTCATCCATTTGATAATATACTCTCATATAATCATCAAAATCAGCTAAGCACATATATGGGTCAGCTACTGGATATTGATTCAACAAGTAATGTTTAATATTGCTAAATGATTTACCATTAAATCCACGATCTAAACGGTCTAAAACACGTTTAATAATATAGTTATTATCGTAATACCATTGAGCGTTATAACCTTTTTGCCATAATTCACTAACTTGATAATCTCTCATTCCGAAGATGAAGACATTATCATCACCAACTTCTTGATGAATTTCCACATTAGCACCATCTTCAGTACCAAATGTTAGTGCACCATTGATCATAAACTTCATATTACCTGTTCCAGATGCTTCTTTACCTGCTAAGGAAATTTGTTCTGATACTTCACTGGCAGGCATTAATACTTCAGCTGTAGTAACATTATAATCTTCTACAAATACAACATTTAATTTATTTCTAATTTCTGGGCGATTTTGGATTTCTGTTGCTAAACTGTTAATTAATAGGATAATATCTTTTGCAATGTAGTAAGTCGATGCAGCTTTAGCACCAAAAATATAAGTTTGTGGAGTAATTTGACGATAAGGATCTTCTTCTAAATCAGTCAATAATGCAATGATTTTTAAAACATTTAATAATTGACGTTTATATTCATGAAGTCTCTTAACTTGAACATCAAATCTTGTAGTTGGATCAACTACAATTCCAAACTTCTTATATAAATATTTTGCAAATGTACATTTATTTTGATACTTTATTTCATCTAATTTCTTTAAGACACTTTCATCATCTTTAAATGCCAATAATTTTTCTAAATTCTTAGCATCTTGACGATATTCAGGTCCGATTAATGAATCTAAGTAATTACATAAAGCAGGGTTAGATTGACATAACCAACGACGATATGCAATACCATTAGTAACATTAACAAACTTATCAGGATAAATCTTATAGAAGCCATTAAATAAATTATTCTTAATAATATCTGTGTGTAAAGCACTAACACCATTTACTTTACCAGAAGCAATAACACACATGTTAGCCATTCTTACTTCGCCATTATGAATGATTCTCAAATTATTTAATTCTTCATTGCTAACACCTAAGCACTTAGCTTCATCACAAAAACGTTGATCAATTTGTTTGATAATCATATAAATACGAGGAAGTTTTCTTTGAATTAATTCTTCACTCCATTTTTCTAATGCTTCTGATAATACTGTGTGGTTAGTATAATTTACCATATTCTTAGTAATATCCCAAGCTTCATCAAAACTTAAACGATGATCATCCATTAAAATACGAACGATCTCTGGAATTGATAATGTAGGATGTGTATCGTTAATATGAATTACAGAATATTTTGCCAATTTTCTAATATCACCATAATAACGAATATGATCATTAATAATATTTTGAACAGATGCACTACATAAGAAATATTGTTGTTTTAAACGAAGAGTCTTTCCTTGATAGTGATTATCTGATGGATATAATACTTTAGAAATTAAATCAGCATCAGTATATTCTTGAGTAGCTTTAGCATAATCACCTTGCGTGAAGGAGTTTAAGTCAAACTTACGAATGTTACGGCTACGCCATAAACGAAGAACACTAATAGCATCTGAGTTTCCACCACTTACCATCATATCATATGGTACTGCCTCAACTTCATTATAATCTTTATAATCATAGATTACTTTACCATCAATTGTCTTTTCTTCCACATAACCATCAAACTTAACATTGCAAGCCTTATCGCGACGTTTTGATAACCAAACTTCACCACCTGGCAACCATACATCTGGTAATTCTGTTTGATATCCATCTACTATTTTTTGTTTAAATAAACCATATTCATAACGAATAGAGAATCCCATTGCCGGATAATCTTGGCTTGCTAAGCCATCAAGATAACAAGCTCCTAATCTACCTAAACCACCATTACCTAAAGCAGCATCTGGTTCTCTTTCGTATAAATCTTCTAATGTAACTCCAAGACCTTTTAATACATTAGTTAATTCATCAACAATTCCTAAATTATTGACATTATTTTTTAAAGATTTACCCATTAGAAATTCCATAGAAATATAATAAACTCTTCTTTGTTTTTGATCTCTAACTTTAGTGTTAAATGCTTTTCTCTTATCTCTAAGGATTTCATTAACAACTGTAGCAGTAGCTTTATAGATTTGATCAACATTTGCTTCATGTGGATCTAATCCATATAAAGAAGAAATTTTTTCAGAGATTCTTTGTTCTAATGAAATTTCCATTGATGTTTCTTTTGCTATATCTTTTACTATTGAATCCATTTCAATCACCATTTTATAAATTAAATTTATAACCTTTCAACTACAAATTATTTTTTTAATAAATTTTTAAATAGTTCAATATATTGTTTTGCAGAAGCATTCCAACTAAAGTCTTTATTCATACAATTCTTAGCAAGTTTTGTAAATGCTTCGCGATCATTTTTAAATAATTCAATTGCTTCTCTAGTTTTATTATATAATCCTGTGCTATTAAAATGTTTAAATACAAATCCATTACCTTCGCGATTATTATCATAATAATCAGCGATAGTATCATATAGTCCACCTGTAGCACGAACTACAGGTACTGAACCATAACGAGAAGCTATCATTTGACTTAATCCACATGGTTCAAATTTAGAAGGCATCATAAAGATATCACTTCCTGCATATATTTTGTGCGCTAATGTTGAATTAAATGCAAAAATTATACGAACATTTTCATTTTTACATGCATAACTATTTCTAAATGCTTCTTCAACACGCATTTCACCAGTTCCTAACACAACAACTTGTGCTCCCAAATCAATAAATCCTTGCATTGCTTCCACTACTAGTTCCATACCTTTTTGGCTAACAAGGCGACTTATACAAGCAACTAGAGGACGATCAGGATTAATTTGTAATCCTAATTCTTCTTGAAGAGCTAATTTATTTTCTACTTTCTTTTCAAATGAATCAATATCATAGTTTGCTTTGATTGCTGGATCATCGGCTGGATTATATAAATTATAATCAATACCATTAATTATTCCAACAAGTTTTTGTAAATTCAAGCGAATAATATTTTCTAATCCATAAGCATTAACAGCTGTAGAAATTTCTCGAGCATAACGTGGACTAACAGTCGTAACTAAATCAGAACATACAATTGCTCCTTTAATCAAATTGATTAAACCATTATATTCTAATATTTCAGCGTATCGTTTATCAATACCAATGACATCTTTTAAGAAATCCATTCCAAAGACTCCTTGATATTCTATATTATGGATTGTGAAAACTGATTTAATATCCATATATTTACCTTCTTTTTTATATAAAATATCAAGGTAAATATTCACTAATGCTGTATGCCAATCATTGGCATGAATAATATTAGGATAGAAATTAATAATTTCCATTACTTTAAAAATACTCTTTGAGAAGTAAGCATACTTTTCTCCATCATCATAATGACCATAAAGACCTTCACGATCAAAGTAATATTTATTATCCACAAAATAATATTCAACACCATCTTTTTTTAATGTAAAAACACCAACATATTGGCTACGCCAAGCTAAGTCAATATTTCCACAGCCAACGAATTTTAGTTTCTTGCCATACTCATCCATTATCTTTTTATATAAAGGTAAAACAACCTTTACTTTAAATGATTTATTAGCATTCATTATTGCTTTTGGTAAACTACCAGCGACATCAGCTAAACCTCCAGCGACAGCAAAACCAGCACATTCTGCTGCTACAAAAAGAATTTTTGTTTGCTTCATTATAAAACTCCTCCTTTTTTTACATAGATTAGTTCTTCTAAGCCACCAATCATTTCTTTTTTGTTCAATATTTTTACATTTTTATCAGTAATAACATAGTCAAGTTTTGTATTAGAGGCAACAATTGTATCTTGCATTAAAATTGAATTTTCAACAACAGCACCTTTTTTAATGCGAGTACCACGGAAAATTACCGAATTCTTGACTGTGCCTTCTATAATGCAACCATCAGCAATAATTGAATTTTCAATCACTGCATCATTACTATACTTAGTTGGAGCAGAGTCACGCACTTTTGTATAAATTGCCCGACCATCTTGATAGAATAATTCACTACGAACATCTTTCTTAATTAAATCCATATTAACATCAAAATATGAATTTAAATCAACAATGTTTCCATAATAACCATTATGTTTATATCCATATATTTTATAATTATTAAGATTACGAGCCAAAATATCGCGATTAAAACTCTTATAATTAGTCTTAATAGCTTCATCAATCAATTGCATTAAGAATTCTCTTTTCATAATCCAAGTATCAATACTTGCATTACCAACGCCACGATAATTCTTATCAATTGTTAATTTTACAATTCTACCATCTTCATTAACATCAAATAATTTAGGAGCAGCAAAATCATTACCTGTAATCTCATGTTCATGATATAAGCACGTAATATCAGCACCTTTTTCTATATGATATTTAAAGGCACTAGTATAATCAATATTGCAAATATGATAACAGTCTGTTAAAAAAACATATTCAGCATTGCTTGACTCAATAAAATCTATTTGGCATTTTAACGCTTCAAGTCTTGTACTATATACTTGATCTCCAAATCCATATGGAGGTAAGATTTGTAATCCGCCTTTTTTACGTGCTAAATCCCAATCTTTACCAGAGCCAATATGGTCCATTAATGATTGATAATTACTCTTTGTTACAACACCAATATGATGAACACCAGCATTAACCATATTTGATAATGGAAAATCAATTAAACGATAACGACCACCGACAGGACATGAAGCTATCGTTCTTTCTCTTGTAGCCTCAAACACTTCTTTGTCATGAATATTAGAAAATATTAACCCTAAAACTGCCATAATCTATTCCTTAATATCCTTTTCTACCATTTCACCAGGTAAAATCTTAACATTGTGTTCAATCTTAAGATCACTAGCAACAACAGTTATTTTTTTACTATCTATCGCACCATATCCTACATGAGCGTTTTTCTTGACAATTGTATTTTCAGCGATAATACTATAATCTACTGTAGCTCCTTCACGGATTTCAACACCATCGTATAATAGACTATTTCTAACGACAGCACCTTTTCTAACCTTAACATTAGCTCCTAACAAAGAGTTAATTACTGTACCTTCAATTAATGATCCTACTGTAATTAATGAGTTATTAACAGTAGCTCCTTCAGTAATAATTTGTGGAGGATATGGATCATTACGAGAATATATTTTCCATGATTTATCGAAAATATCGAAATTAGGTTTTTCACCTAATAAATCCATATTTGCTTCCCATAAACTAGAAATTGTACCAACATCTTTCCAGTATCCAGAAAATTGATATGCATACATTTTAATGCCATCTTCAAGCATTTTTGGAATAATGTTTTTTCCAAAATCATTTTTTGAATTTTCATCTGCTTCATCAGCTTCTAAATATTTATATAACATTTTTGCATTAAAGATATAAATACCCATACTCGCATTAGTGCTCTTTGGATTTGCTGGTTTTTCCTCAAACTCATAAATTCTTCCATCTTCTAAAGTATTCATAATACCAAAGCGACTTGCTTCTTTGATATCAACATCTATTACCGCAATCGTTGCTTCACTACCTTTAGCTTTATGAAATTCCAGCATTTTATTATAATCCATTTTATAAATATGATCTCCAGATAGAATTAAAACATATTCTGGATTATATCTCTTAATAAAATTAATATTTTGATAAATTGCATTGGCTGTACCACGATACCATGTAGTCTTTTTCTTTCCTTGATATGGTGGCAAAATATGAACACCACCAAATGTTCTATCTAAATCCCATGGTTGTCCATTACCAATATATTCATTTAATTCTAATGGTTGATATTGAGTAAGTACTCCAACAGTATCAATATTTGAATTAACGCAATTTGAAAGTGGAAAATCAATAATTTTATATTTAGCTCCATAACTAACTGCAGGTTTTGCAACATTATTTGTTAAGGCATATAATCGACTTCCTTGGCCACCAGCTAAAAGCATTGCAATACATTCTTTTTTATTAAGCATTTTATCTCCTTATTTTCACATAAAAATTTTAGTATTTTATTTTTTCTCTAAAATAACCATTGATAATCTTGGCAAATCGACATCAATAAAACCATTACTTGCTTTAATCACTTTACTTCCATCATTTGCAAACTCACCAAATCCAGTTCCACCATACCTTATATCATTACTATTAATTGCAATTTTATATGATCCTTTAATTTGCTTATTATAAACTCGATAGTTATGATAATCTTGACCACTAAAATTAAGTAATACTATTAAATGTTTCTTCTTATTTGATTTTCGTAAATATACATAAGAATTACTATCAGCACTATCAGCATAAATCCATTCAAAACCATCCCAATTCCTTTCATTTTCAAATAATTGTGGATGTTTTAAATAATACTTATTCAAATCTCTCACATAAGTTTGAGCTTCTTGATGTCTTGGATATTTTAATAACATCCAATCTAATCCTTTCTTTTCATCCCATTCTGTGAATTGACCAAATTCAGAACCCATAAATAATAACTTCTTACCTGGGTGTGTCATCATATATCCTAAGTAAGCCCGAAAATTATTAAACTTATCATCATAATTACCTGGCATTTTATCAAGCAATGATTTCTTTAAATGAACAACTTCGTCATGAGAAATTGGTAAAATAAAGTTTTCACTAAAAGCATAAGACATTGCAAATGTCATTTTATGATGATTATATTGGCGATAGATTGGATCACTTTTAATATATTCTAAAGTGTCATTCATCCACCCCATATTCCATTTATAATTAAAACCTAATCCACCTTGTTCAATTGGATGTGTTATTCTTGGAAAAGCAGTTGATTCTTCTGCGATACTTAAAATATTTCCGAATCGCATAAAACATGTTGTATTATAATCTTTTAGAAACTGAATTGCTTCTAAATTCTCATGTCCACCGTAACAATTAGGAACCCATTCACTACGATCATAGTCTAAATATAACATTGAGGCAACCGCATCACAACGAATACCATCAATATGATATTTTTCATAATAAAAACATGCACTAGAAATTAAGAAAGATTTAATCTCTGGTTTTGCATAATTAAAAATTCTTGTTCCCCAAGTTAAATGCTCTTTTCTTGTTGGTGCAGGGTCTTCATATAAACACTCACCATCAAACTCAATCAAGCCAAAATCATCTTTACAAAAATGGGCAGGAACCCAATCAAGAATAATTCCAATATTATTTTGATGAGCAAGATCTACTAAATACATAAAATCATCTGGAGTTCCGTAGCGACTAGTAATACTAAAATAACCAGTAACTTGATATCCCCAACTTCCTAAAAATGGGTGTTCCATTACTGGAAGTAATTCTATATGCGTATATCCCATTTTCTTAACATATTTAATTAGTTTATTAGCTATTTCTCGGTAGTTATAAACAATATTTCCTTCTTTACGCATCCAAGAACCAATATGAACTTCATAAATATTAATTGGACTTTCATAAAGGTTTGTTTGACTGCGTTTTTGAAACCATTCGAAATCATTCCATTGATAATTATTAATGTTATAAACTTTTGAAGCAGTTAGACCATCTGTTTGATTGTGATAACTATAAGGGTCTTGTTTATAGATTTCTTTTCCATTATTAAATATACAATATTTATAATTATCAAATATTTTCACATTTGGAATTTTTGCTTCCCAAATTCCTCGATCGTCAATTTTTTCCATTCTATGTGAAGAATTATTCCAATTATTAAAATCTCCGACTACGCTAATACTATTAGCGTGTGGAGCATAAACGCGAAAAAGTGTAAAATCTTTATTATAAAAAGAGCCTAAATAATCATATGCATTGTCTGCATAATGATTATGAAAATTATTTAAAAAATTATCTAACATTTGAACACTCCTCTTCACTTTATTATACCAAAAATCACCTGTAAATACAATACGAAATAAAAAAAGAACTAGCCTTTTTATTGTTTATGCTAGTTCATTAAAGTATTTATTCTTCTCCATTTTTATCATAAAAATCATAGAAGCAGCTTCCACCAATAAACTCTCTTAAAATTGAGTTGCAAGGAACATATTGATCATCAATATCACGAACATACTTCAAAAATTTTACTAAACGATTGGCTTGAATAAAGTATTCATCATTACGAGGAATAGATTGTAATGCTTCTAAAGCATATTTTTTCATTACACCTAATTCGTAAGTTAATTCCGTATTAAATACATAATCTGCTTCTTCTTGGAATGGATAAATCCATTTAAATTCTCCACGTCTTACACTTGGCCACATAGCGAAAGTATCACGAGGATCAGTTTGGCGATATTTCTTATCACGAACAATACGACGCAACATTCTTAATTCTGTTGCAGGAATTGGGTTATGATAATCAACATTAATTTGAGCCATTGGACTAATATAGATTTTAAACTTTTGATGTTTCGGAATCAATTTTGTTACTTCTTCATTTAATGCATGAATACCTTCAATAATAATGATTGAATCTTTATCAATCTTAATTGGTTCGCCAGGAATTCGCTTTCCAATTTTAAAATCAAAGACAGGCATCCTTACTTCTTCACCCTCTATTAAGGCTAAGATATGTTCATTAAATAAATCTAAATCTAATGCTTCTACATGTTCTAAATCTAATTCACCATTTTCATCTTTTGGACATTTATCTTTATCTTTATAATAATCATCCATCGAAATTTTAATTGGCTTTAATCCTTTACTTAACAACTCAATTCTTAAACGATGACTAAATGTTGTTTTTCCGCTTGATGAAGGACCAGCGATACACACTAAACGAAGATCATTACTTCTTGATTTAATGATATCACCTAACTCAGCAAGCATATTATTATGCCTTGTTTCGCACATTGTAACTAAGTCTACTACTTCCCATTTAGAAGCATAATCATTTAATCGAGGAATAATTTGGCATTTACATAGATTACTCCAATCATTAGCATCCTTAATCATTTTACCAAAAACAGGAGCATCAATATAAGGAGCAATTTCTCCATTACACTCAGCACGAGGAATTTGAATATTAAATCCAGGATAATACACTCTAAGAACAAATTTGTCTAAACAACCTGTAGAAGCTACCATATAACCAAACATATAATTTACAAAGTTTCCGCAGCGATAGACATTTACTTTTTCTTCTTCACGATATTTTAATAAGTCAACTTTATCGTCATATCCTTTAGATTTATATAATTCTAAGGCTTCTTCTTTGGTAATTGAAAATCTTTCAATTGGTAAATCTAAAGCAATAATTCGGCGCATTTCTTTTTCAAGTTCATTAACAAAATTTTTAGATACTTTCACATTCATCACATTGCATGCAATAGATCGAGAGATACATTGACCAAAAGAAACCTTAACATTTGGATATAAGTTTTCTAAAGCCATGATTACTAAATATCGCATACTGGTTTCATATACTCTAACAGCATCAGAATTTGTTAGATCTAAAAAATCAATTTCACAATTATAATTAATATAATAGTTTAATTCACGTAAACGATTATTTACTGTTGCTATTATTGCATTTGGTTTAAACTTCTTTGCTAATTCTTTTAGCGTAACTTTTTCTTCATAATCATATACTTGATTATTAATTTTAATTTGAAACATATAACCTCCTAAAAATCATCATCGATAATAAATTTATAAATATTAAAAAATGTAAAATATTATAAGAAATAAAAGTGTTAAAATAAAAATAGTATATTTTTTTGATTTTAATATATATAAATATTATATAAAAGCTTATGATAAATGTCAAGTTTTAAACAATTAAAAAATAGGACAATTAATGCCCTATTTCATTCTCTAAAGTTAACAAATTATATATTATCTATCAGCCATACGTTCAGCTTTAGCTTTTGCAACTGCTTCTTTACGTGCAGTTTCTGCAGCAACAGCTTCTTCATAAGCTTTTAATTGGTTAGCTTTGATTTCAGCATAATGTTGTTCAACTGGTTTCTTAGCTAAATCACATAATGCTTTGAATTCTACAGCATTATTAACTGCTAAATCAGCTAACATCTTACGATTAACTTCAACATTACATAATTTTAATCCATACATTAATTTGTTATATGATAAACCATTGATTCTTGCTGCCGCATTGATACGTGCAATCCATAATCTACGGAAATCTCTTTTCTTACGTTTACGATCTCTATAAGCATAAGTTAATGATTTCATTACTTGTTGCTTAGCTGTCTTATATAAAGTATGTTTTGAACCAAAATATCCTTTGGCTAATTTTAAAATTCTATTACGTCTTCTTCTAGTAACGTAACCACCTTTAACACGTGGCATAATTATATCCTCCTATTTTTTAAGTTTTAATTTTTTAAGCTTGGATGCAATTATTTAATTGCTGCAACCATTTTAGAAATACGATGCATATCAGCTGTAGCAACAGTTGATTCTTTACGTAAATGTCTAATTCTCTTTTGAGTTTTACCAGGAGCTAAATGACTAGTTCCAGGACGGCTTCTCATTACTTTTCCAGTACCTGAAAAACGTAAACGTTTCTTAGTACTACTGTGTGTCTTCATTTTTGGCATATTTTTTACACTCCTTAAAATTATTTTTTTATTTTCTTAGGACCTAATGTAACAGATGTCACTCTGCCATCAGTCTTTGTTGTCGCTTCTACAACAGCAACATCTTCTAAAACTTCTACAAAACGATCTAAAATCTTAGATGATGATTCCATTTGTAATAAACGACGTTTACCTTTTGGGTAATACAATGTGATTTTTACTTTGTGGTCTTCAGCTAAAAATTCGCGACAATTCTTAACTTTTACTGCAAAATCATTATCTCCAATCACAGGAGTTACACGAAGTTCCTTAACAACCACAATCTTTTGATTTTTCTTGCTTTCTTTAGCACGTCTTTGTAAATCATAACAGAACTTTTGATAATCTGCAAAACGGCATACTGGCACCTTAGCATTTGGAGCTACACAAACTAAATCAAGTTCATGTTCATTAGCAGCTTGAATAGCTTCTTCTAAACGCATTTGACCAAAGTTTTGTCCATCTTCGCCAATTACTAAAACAAATTCTGCTTTAATTTCATCATTAGCTAATGGACGATTTTTGTTGTTTAAATTCTTACTAATACCTTTCTCCTCCTTATTTAATCTTTGATACCATAGCAAAAATAAAAGTGAGCGCAATAATGCACCCACTAAATCAATCACAAATGTAATAGTTATAAAGTGACATTTACCTACCAATATATTTCAGTCAGGTGAGAAGTGGGTACTCCTTCTTTCCACTATGATATTTTACTTATTTATTATACACTATTTAAGCAAATTTGTCAATCTTTTTTTTATTATTGTTAATATCTCTTTGTTTTTCATATCTTGATCCTTATGCCTAAATGAATCTCATTTAGCCTTTTGTTATAACATTTATAGCAAAATCTTACAATATAAAATTAATAATATCATTTTTTTATGATAATTAACACATTCCCATTAGAAATATAACTTATTCCTTTTAATATAGAAATACTCATTGCTTCTTGCAGTTCATCGTCAATTTTATCACCATAATCAAAATTAATATACATTTCACAAGTACTATTTGTCTTACATACTGTCGAGAACCAGTTTAATATTTCAGTCATATCTTTTATACTATCACATGAAAAATCTTTATCTTTAAGCAAATAATTAAATCCATAATTTTGATAATAGTTATAAACTCCTTCTGCTTTCAAACCATTGTAGTATTTTCCATCTTCAAGATAATATGCTGCAAAGAATTCATCTGTCACTAGAAAGAAACTATGTGTTAATATTTCAAATTCTCCATTAATTATTGTACCTCCACTAGTTGCATCAACAACATACCAATTATTATTAATACAAATCTTATTCCATGCATGATTAACTGATCCTTTTCCTGTAACTCTAACACATCGAATACCTTCCATGTTTGCTAATGCGGCATACGCTTTACTGATACCATCACATACAGCTAAATGTTCGTTAAATACACCTTCTAAATAAAAACAATGGTATTGTGTTACTTGTTGACCGCTAGCAGATAAATTATATACTTTCTTATCATATGTCACTTCCATTATCATCCATTCATAGATAGCTAAAGCTTTATCATAATCACTCATTTTATCATCAATTATCAAGCGTAATACGTTTTTCATTTCATTATATAATTGATTTAACTGAGTGTTTTCCTCACTTATAATAGGACGATAGCCGTGTTCTAAACAATAATACAATTGTTCTGAATCATTTACATGATAGGTTTTAGTTACACTTTCAATATAAAAATCATTAAAATCACTACCTCGAGTGTTAGGATAATTTAATAATCCACATGCTTGGTATTGTTCATATATTACTTCACTTGCTGTTGTATTTACTACAGGATATGAAAAAGATAACTCTAATTTTTTAAATGAATACTTTGTTTCTACTTTATATGATCCATCAACTAATGTTTTATCTCTTGCTTCATTTAATAATGTGTCAAGGTCAAATTCAAAATTCATATTTAATGTTTTATTATATATCTTATTGAAAATACAATAATTGAACATTAAGAAGAATTCCTCTTTTGAATCAATTGAATCATCCGGAACAAAATCTAACAAACTTGTGTCAATAGAATATGTTTCTTCAATCTTTCCATACAAATAAAAATTCCCTATCGGCATTATATTTGTATCTAAATAAGATGTACATTCTTTATTAGTATACCATACTAATTTTTGCGCAGATTCTAAATCTATAGAAACTAAATCCAATTTCTCATTTGCTTTATTGTATTTAGCATATATCTTTCCTTCAATATTCATTATCAATAATTGCTTATCAGTATACAAAGCTTTTAAAACCATATTACCTTTAATAGATGAAATATCATCTGCAATACCATCATTATTGCTATCCCAGCCTATCAAACCATATATTCTCTCATCTACAATTTTAAAAACTTCACCAGTGTAGATTATTTCACTTCCATACTCTAACTTCCCTTTTTGAAGTAAAGTTTCCCCATCATACATTTCATACTCATAAACATTCAAAACTTTTTCAAATAAAGCATGAAAATTGACATCATTAGTTACCTTATAAGGAAAACTCTCAGCTATTCCATCTTCATTGGCATCCCAACCAATAAATTTGTATTGATACATTGCATCGCTTTCTTTTGTTTGTTCATCAAAACTTTCCACAAAATTATTTAAGCGATAAGCTGAAGAATTAAGCAACTTTTCATCCAAATAAAATGCTACAGTATATTCTTTATCTTCACGATATATTGCGTTTAATGAAATATTAGCTGTTACAATGGGTAGTTCATCGACTTCGCCATCATCATTAGCATCCCAACCAACAAAAAGATAACCTTCAATAGTAGGTAATTCTGATTCTTCTATTTCTACTGCTTTCTCATTTTCTTTTATTGTTTTTATACAAACTAAAGCATCTTGACAATAATATGATACATTATAATATTTATTTGGCTTTGGTTGAAAACTTATATTACAACCAACAAGCAAAAAAGAGAAAAGAATTATAATAAAAACTATTATTTTCTTTGCTAATTTATTTATATTTTCCTTAAATCTATTAAAAGTCATGATAGCCCCCTTAATATTCATATTTTTCTATAACAATATTATATCAAAAAAATATAAAAAAAAATAGTCCTCAGACTATTTCTTCATTTCTTCTAACATTTTAACAATATCACCAATAGAACGAATTCCTTGAGCATCATCGTCACCAACTTCTACGCCAAATTCATCTTCTACAGCCATAATAATTTCAACTGCATCTAGTGAATCAGCACCTAAATCTTCCACAAAATTAGTTTCCATTGTTAATGAAGCTTCATCAACATTTAATTCTCTTGCTACTATAGCTTTAACTTTTTCAAATACCATTATTAAATCCTCCATTTTTTAAAATTATATAATAATATGTTAACATTGTCAATTACAATGAGTTTTATTTTGTCTAATTACTCTTTGCAATCACAAAATTGATTGCCTGTGGAACAATCTCTATATTCAATTCATCACTAATATTTAGTTCTCCATCTATGGCATAATATAGAGGCCTTTCAGTTTTTATCGAAACTTTCTTTGCTTGTTTATAATAAATATATTTTTTAGTTTTTTCACTTTCTAAGTGTTCACCTTTTTTATAAATACCAACTAATTTCGCAAATGTTGGTAAAGACACTTTCTTTACTAAACAAATGTCTAATAATCCATCATTTACCTGAGCAATTGGTGCACAATAAAAGCCACCGCCATAACAAATAGCATTAGCAACAGCAGCTATTGTTGTTTTACCTTCATAAGCCACTTCATCATCAACAGTAACTTTCATCTTATAACTTAGTTTACCAAATAATGAGCATAAAACACCTAAATTATATGCCATTTTACCTGAAATCAATGGCAATTTCTTAAGTTTACGTTGGAAGACAACAACTTTAGCATCAAATCCAACATTAAAAACATTTAAGCCGTAACGATCATTTACTTTTAAAACATCAACTTTTACTACTTCACCATTAATAATATTTTGATAATTCTTAAAGTCACAGCCTTGATAGTATTTTAAAAAATCATTAGCAGATCCCACTGGAATATTGGCTACTTCAACAAGGTCACCACTGCCAATTGCACCATTTACTACCTCATTTAAAGTGCCATCACCACCACAAGCATAAAAACGCAATTGTTGATGAGGATTTTCCTTAATATATCTTTTTACAAAATCAATGGCATCGCCATTGCCTTTTGTCTCATAAAAAAATAATTCATCTTTTGTAAGATATTTGCTTACTTCTTCTCTTATCTCTAAAGAATGATTACGAATCCCGGACACAGGATTCATTACAAATATGTGTTTCATAATATTTCCCTAACTTTTCTTTCTTATATCTATTTTATCTATTATTTAATTAGATGCTTGATTTACTAGTTTTTTCATATATAAATAATAATCAATTTCGATTTCTTTTGCGACATTTATTGGCAATTTAGTAATATAATCATCAATAAACCAAACTATTAACTTAGCAGCTTCCATCACACTATCAACTTTAACCATAGAAATGATTTTCTTTAGAAACTCTGACTTATCAGCTTCCATTTTCGATAACAAGTAATTATAACTATGATTTTTTGGATTAAATAAATAATAATCACTTAAAAATCGAAATAAATAATTATTTGCTTTACATAAACTAATTAGTCCTAATGATTTTTCATTTTCTAAATAAAATTGATAAGTATTATGTAGTTCATATGTTAAACCATAAATCGCATCAACCATATCTTTAACAACATCCTCTTCACAAAGACGATATTCTAAATCAAAATCATCTAAATTGAGTGGATTATAAACCACTACTTTTTGATCATATCGATATATAAATTTATCAGCATGAAGATATAAAGATAGACCATCTTCAGAAATAAAATGTAGAATATTATCCGTTATACTACTATAAGATAAAAATGACTTAGTTTCTAAGTAATTTTTAATCATTTCTAAATATTTATCATCTTTAGCACTTTGATTAAATATTAAATGTAAGTTTATATTATCTTTTTTATCAGTCAATGGTTTTTCAATATATGCTAATTTTATTAATTCTTCATTCACTAGCATGTTTAATAAATCATTTAATATCTGCATTCTACCACCTTAGGATATTATATCACAAATCACAATAAAAGGAAATATTTTTTTATTTTATGACAAATTACTTTTTATGTACTATTATCGAGATCAATTTTTGAGATTAACTACTTTTATTTCTGAATATTTTTCCATATATTCTTACAATTAATTAAGATCCTTTAAAAAAATCTCCTTTCTTTTACAATAAAAAGGGCCATCTCCAATCCTATAGGACTTGAAAGACACCCCTTATATTGTCAAGACACATTAAATTTATTGTTAATATTATTATAAACGTATTATAATAATTCTTTTACGTTATATCTTCGTTATAGTTATATATTACTTTACCATTTAAGTAAAATTCCGTTATTATTTTCAATGATTATTTTATTCCATTCTTTTAATATTCACAATAATATACTTTAGTTGTTTTATTACTAAAATAAAAGGATGAATCACGCTATCAGGAATTATAAAATTTGTTAATGAAATACACTGTCCAAATAATCCATCACTAATTTTATATCAACCATTACCTAGATTAATAGCCTTTAATGAACTACTGCTTGAAAAAGCATCAGTTTTAATTTCTGTATCACTATCGCTCTTTATAATACTAATTAGAGATTCACAACGATAAAACACATACATTGAAATACTATCCCCAATTGAATAGTATTTTCATTAGGTAAAGCTTGGTAATCTTCTTGACTGGTTATTTATATTACATAACCATATAGTGATTCCTCATCCACATCCAAAACACAACATTTCATCTTGATCGATAAATACTAAAAATAAAATATTAAGCAATCTCTATAAAACTACATACAAAAAGTTCTAAAAAGAACTTTGCATTTTTATTAATTGTTCATTTATACACTTAATATAGATTTCAACTATAGAAAGAAATAATAAAATTAGATTCATTAAATACTACTTTAAAATCATATCCTAAATAAGTATATACAAAATCATCATTAATATATCGGCCATTAAAATTATCAATATAATAATTTAAATAATTTTGATAATCTTCTTCATAACTATTAGCATATTCATATGTATACCATTCAGCTTCTAAAAACTTATCTTTTGATAATAAATCTTTAATTGTTTTCGTAGTAGTATCAAACTTTGTAAATACTGCATTCGGCAAAGCCAAGAAAACAAATTTCTTTTCTTCTCCTTGTTTAATAACCATTAAAGGATAATGTAAAACTAAACGAATACTTTCAGTTTTTTGCCAACGATAATAAACATTATTATCCTTATCCGTAAAGCGAGCATAATTCATTGTAAGACGTAAACCATTTTCTAAGATAATATAAGCATGCTCATTATAAATTTTACCATCTTTTACTTGTAAATAAATCTTTTCATCTTTTGTCTCATTGCGTAAATTCATCCAAGTTTCCATCTCATCATCAACAGAAATTTCATTAAATACCACGCGATTTTTTCCGCTATATTCTTCTATGATTCCTTGAATTAAACGAGAAACTGTGAAGTCATCGTTTTTCGCAAAAATACATTCAAACTCACCTTGGCGATTTTCTGTAATATTTAATGTTCCTTGAAACTCAATCTTATAACTTGGAAGTTCAATGTCAGTATATGCTAGATATTCTTTTATTTCTTGATCATAAGTTAATAAAATTCCATCTGTCATTGGAACAACAGAAAAAGAAAAGATTTCTTTCCAAGAACAACCAGTTAAAAATAAAAGGTTAAATAATAATACTAACATTAAATTCTTTTTCATATTAAAAATCTTTATCGCTTTCATTTAAACCATATTCCTTATACACTTGCTCTTTAAACTCTAAGAAACGATCTTCTTTTATTGCTTGACGAATGCCATCAGTTAATTTCACTAAGAAATTAACATTATGAATGCTTAGTAAACGATAGGCAAGCATTTCATTAGCTTTAAATAAATGTCTTAAATAAGCTTTTGTATAGTTCTTGCAACAATAGCAATCACAGTTAGGATCAAGAGGGGTAAAATCTCTTTCATATTCTTTATTTTTTATTACTAATCTTCCTTTTGAGGTCATTGCTGTGCCATGACGAGCAATTCTAGTTGGTAGCACACAGTCAAACATATCAATTCCACGTTCAACCGCATCTAAAATAGCCCCCGGTGATCCCACGCCCATTAGATATCTCGGCTTATCTTCAGGTAATAATGGCACTGTATAATCTAATACTTCATTTTGTAATTCCTTTGGTTCTCCTACCGCAGTACCACCAACAGCATAGCCATCAAATGGAAGTTTCTTTAATTCCTCTGCACAATATTTTCTTAAATCAGGATAAATTCCTCCTTGTACGATACCAAACAATCCTTGTTCATCTTTACGACTATGTGCATCAATACAACGTTTTGCCCAACGTAATGTACGATCAACTGAATTCTTCATATATTCGTATGATGAAGGGTATGGTGGACATTCATCAAAGCACATCATAATATCTGAGCCTAAGTCATTTTGAATTTTCATTGAAATTTCTGGTGATAAAAATAATTTAGCTCCACTCTTATGATGACGGAATGTAACTCCTTCTTCAGTTATATCACGTAATTTTGCTAAACTAAAAACTTGAAAACCGCCTGAATCAGTTAAAATTGATCGATCCCAATTCATAAATTTATGCAATCCACCTGCTTCTCTAACAACATCTGATCCAGGTTGACACCATAAATGATAAGTATTACCTAAGATAATATTAGAACCAATCTCTTCTAACTCTTCTTTAACTAATGTTTTTACAGTTCCTTGTGTTCCTACAGCCATAAAAACAGGTGTTTCAAAAGAGCCATGAGGAGTAGTAATACGTCCTAGTCTAGCTTTACAATTTTTATCTTTTTTCGTTAATTCATATTTTATTACCATAATACCACCATATCAAAATCATAGTATATATTTATTATACTTCTATAATCTATTTTATATTTTATTTAATAAACATTGCATCTCCAAAAGAGAAGAAACGATAGTTTTCTTTTATTGCTTCGTTATAGCAATTCATAATAATCTCTTTTGTACTAAAAGCACTAACTAACATAATTAGTGTTGATTTAGGTAAGTGAAAATTTGTGATTAATGCATCAACTGCTTTAAATTTATATCCCGGATAAATAAAGATATTAGTTTCTTCTGTTACTTCCCTAAATTCATTATATTTTGTATAAATTGATTCTAACGTTCTTGTAGATGTTGTTCCAACACTGACAATCCGTTTTCCTTTTTTCTTTGCCTCATTTAAAATACTAGCTACTTCACTACTCATATGATAAGTTTCACTATGCATATGGTGTTCTTCTACAGTGTCAACGACTACTGGTCTAAATGTTCCTAATCCAATATGCAATGTGACATAACAAATTGTAACACCTTTTGCTTTTAACTTATCTAATATTTCAGTAGTAAAATGAAGCCCTGCTGTTGGCGCAGCACTACTTCCAATATTTCTTGCATAAATTGTTTGATAACGATCATTATCTTCTAATTTTTCATGAATATATGGTGGAAGTGGAACTTCACCAAGTTTTTCTAGTAATTCTAAAAAAATTCCTTGATAATGGAACTTTACATGACAAATTCCTTCATCGAATTTTTCTAAAACTTCGCCAGTAAACAAATCACCAAAATTAATTATTGTTCCCGGTTTTAAGCGACGAGCAGGACGAGCTAAGACTTCATAATAATCATTACAATCTTTAAGAAGTAATAGTTCAATATTAGCATTTGTATCGACTTTTTTACCATAAATTCTTGATGGTAAAACTTTTGTATCATTTAAAACCAAAACATCATTTTCATCAAACATGTCAATAATATCATAGAAATGACAATGTTGAAACTCACCTGTTAATTTGTCAACAACTAAAAGTTTTGAGGAACTACGGTCCTTTAATGGAGTTTGCGCAATTAGTTCCTCAGGTAAATTATAATTAAAATCTTCTACTCTCATTTTTAATTCCTAAATTCTTATATGCCTTATCAGTGACCATTCGACCACGAGACGATCTTATAATAAATCCTTCTTGTAAAAGATAAGGTTCATATACATCTTCTAATGTTGTTACTTCCTCACCCATTGACGCTGCTACAGCATTTAATCCAACAGGACCGCCTTTATAGCGTTCAATGATAATTCTTAAGTATTTATGATCGGTTTCATTTAGACCATCTTCATCAACATTTAATTTTTTTAACGATAACTTCGTAATATCAAGACTAATATGATTATCTTCTTGATAAAACTGTGCAAAATCACGAACTCTACGGAATAGTCTATTAGCAACACGTGGTGTTCCACGTGAACGTTTTGCTATTTCTAAAGAACTATCATCATCAATTGCAAAATTAAAAATTCCCGACGTACGTTTTATGATTTGTTGCAACTCTTGATTTGTATAATAATTAAGTTGATTAACAATTCCAAAACGATCACGCAAAGGACTTGAAATATCTCCACAGCGAGTTGTTGCGCCAACTAATGTAAAAGGAGGTAAGTCAATTGTAATTGAATTTGCATTTGAATCTTTTCCAATAATAATATCTAATTTATAATCTTCCATTGCAGAATACAATACTTCTTCCACAACTCTTGGTAATCGATGGATTTCATCGATAAATAAAACATCACCTGCATCTAGATTGGAAAGAATCGCAGCTAAGTCACCAACGCGATCAATACTCGGTGCAGAAATACTATGAAATTTTGCTCCCATTTCATTAGCAATAATATTTGCTAAAGTAGTTTTCCCTAATCCTGGAGGACCATATAATAAAACATGGTCTAATGTTTCTTCTCTCTTTAGAGCAGTTTTAATATATATATTAAGCATTTCTTTCAATTCACTTTGCCCAACATAATCTTTTAAAGTTTGAGGACGTAATGTCTTATCATATGCAGCATCATTATTTATATTTTCTTCATTGAATTGAATCACATTATCTTTTTCCATATTTTTTCCTTATAGATTAATTTATTTTTGATATAATTCATTATTGATTTACATTAATTCTTGTTTGTGTTATAATTACTTAAGGTGATAATATGTATAATTATATCAAAGGAAGAATAACACAAATTAATGCAAAATACGTAACATTAGAAAATAACCAAATTGGTTATCTAATCAAAACACCAAATCCTTTTAATTTTGAACTAAATAGTGAAGTTACAATCTATACTTATTTATATGTTCGTGAAGACATTTTTGATCTTTATGGATTTGCCTCAGCAAAAGAACGCGACTTCTTTTTACAACTAATCTCTGTAAAAGGACTAGGGCCAAAAGGCGCCTTAGCAATTCTTGCAAGTGGAAATATCCAATTAATCATTGATGCCATTCAATCAGGAAATAACCGCTATTTAGAACGTTTTCCTGGAATTGGTGCGAAAGCTAGTCAACAAATAATTCTTGACCTACATGGAAAAGTAAATTTACAAGAAAAGATGGCCGAAGCAACAGAAGATACAAAAATCACAAACGTTAAAGAAGCTTTAAAAAATCTTGGTTACAAACCGGCTGAAATTAAAAAGGTAACACCTTTTATCAAAGCCAATATTGATCAACCATTAGGTATATTAATCAAGCTTGCTTTAAAAAATATTTAACTTATAAATTTAATTTTAATATTTATCATTTCTAAAGACTAGATTAACTAGTCTTTTTTTATAACATAGCTTTACTTTCACATAATAATTTCTTAGCATTAGCTATATATTTAGTTGTTGATTTTTTAATATTCTTATCTCTAATCAACTTTTCATTACTCATTGTTTCAAATATTTGTTTGTATTTTTTTTCATTTTCTTTTATTGATTCTTTATAAATATTTTCCAAATCAAGAATCTTAGCATTTTTGTTTTCTTCTAATTCTTTAATTCTGTCTTCTATTTCTTTAAAGCCTGTATTGCAATATGTTCTAATTTCCGCTTCTAATTTAATTAAATTATTTTCTAAAGAATCTAAAAACTCTTTTTCTTCATCTATTTTTAATTCATTACTTAAATTGGCTACTTCATTATCAATACTTGTTTTATTCTCTATCACTAGATCACTTAAATCTAATTTGATTTCAATTTCTTCCACATTTTCTTCAATATTATTTTTATTAATAGTAACAGGTGAATAACCTTTATAGTTATTCTTTGATCTAACATATCCATAATCATCTAAATCAACAAAATTATAATTTGTTTGGAAAATAAAGCAATCACAGCCAAAATCAGAAATACTATTTAATTCTTTTATTTCATCATAAGAAATGGTTAGTTTATTAATTAAATTCATATAGAAATCAAATACTATTTTAATAAAATTATCTAACTCATTTGTAAAATTAATAAAATAACGATTCAAACTAGTTAAGACATTTGCAATTAATTCTTCTTTTGGTGTTTTTTTCTTTGTTTCAGGTACATAAGCATCTAACGCAAAACGCAATTTTTCTTCTTTTTGCTTTTGACTTTTAATTATATTTTCATAGACATCTTTAAATGATGATCTTAATGTTTTTAATCCATCAATTAAATCTGTATAAACATATATTAATGGATCATATAAATTATTTTTTCTTATAGCTAATAATAAACGATAAAAATTAATTTCAATAATATCAAATAAGAACAGCTTATCATCCATTGTAACTTGCTCACTAGAATAATCCTTATTTATTCTTTGATTATGTTTATTTACTTTTTCTACAAATTTATCGCATTCTAATAATAATAATTCTAATTTTTGTTTTCTTAATTCATATTCATAAGATTTATCTCTAAAATCATTATATATATTTAATTCATTATTTGTTTTTTCATATTCTGCTAATTTATTTTGAGTATCTTTTTGATAATTCTCATAATTAATTACAAAATTAAAATAATTTTGATTATAAGTTAATTCTTCATCGAGAATAGTTTGGTATGTTTCAACTTTAAAACTATACTCTTCATCTAACCCAACTAGACGAACATTTTTAATATTCTCTTTAATTTTTTTAATTTCTTGTAAATCATTACAATCTAATAGCATTGTTTCATATTCTTGAAACTCTTTGATAGTTTTCTCATTTGATTTTTTCAAACTATTTGATAATTTAAATTTTAACTCAGAAATTTTATCATTATATGCAGTAATCAATTCATTTTTTGAAACTTCAAATTCTTTAGTTCTTAGATTATATTCTTTTTCTACATTATTTCTCTTTAATAATACATCATGTTTTTGACGACGATTATTTTGAATAAAATCGCGCAAATCTTTTGTTTTATTACTAAAGATATTTAAATTGTTTAGTTCATCTAAATATTTTGTAAAATATTCATCAAGTAATTGATTAGTTTTTTTCGATACTTCCTCTTTTAGTGGGGTAATCTCACGGCGAGTACGAGAGTGTTCTAACTCATTATGGATTATTTTAGCTTTGTAAGATTTAATTGAATAATTTCCTTTAGACATTTCATTCAAATATTCATTTACAATCTTATCAGCTTTAACTAAATTCTTTTTATTAGAAGAATTAATAAAATCAATTAGTTCTTTTTTTGCATTGTCTAATTCTAAGATAAATTGTTTATAATCCATAATTTTCTATCAGGTAAAATGATTTATATAAAAATCTAAAAAATAATAATCTTTTAAATTCGGAAATTTCCTCTTCCTTTACCTTTTCCCTTTCTTTGATTTTGAACTTGTCCCATATTCTTTTGAAAACGACCGGTAGCAAGATCTGTTTCACTCATTCCACTTAACATCTTCATTTGTTTTTTCATATCATTAAAACGCTTAATCAAACCATTAACTTCATTATAAGGTCTACCAGAACCTTTAGCGATTCTTTCTCGACGTGAGTAACTCTTATCTAGCAAATCAGGATTACGACGTTCTTGTTTTGTCATTGAAAAAACAATAGTTTCAATGTATGTAAATTGTTTATCATCTATATCAATATTTTTTAGTTGTGATCCTAAACCCGGAATCATTGATAATAATCCTTTTAATGAACCCATTCTTTTTATCCACTTAAGTTGCTTTAAAAAATCATTATAATCATAAATTCCACGTTGCATTTTCTCTGCCATCTTCATTGCTTCATCTTCATCTATTGAATCAGTTGCTTTTTCTACAAATGAAACGATATCACCCATACCTAAAATACGGCCAGCCATACGATCAGGATGGAATACTTCTATTTGATCAATTTTTTCACCAACACCGATAAATTTGATTGGAACTTGTGTCAAATAACGAATTGATAAAGCTGCACCACCACGTGTATCACCATCTAGTTTTGTTAGAATACAACCAGTCAATTTTAATTGCTCATTAAATGATGTAATAACATTAATTGAATCTTGTCCCATCATTGAGTCAATTGTTAGTAAAATTTCATCTGGTTTGCATAATGCGGCAACATCGTTTAATTCTTGCATCAATTCTTCATTAATATGTAAACGGCCAGCTGTGTCAATAATAACTAAATCATATCCTTTTTCTTTAGCATAAGCTAAACCCTTTTTTACAATTTCAGTAACAGGATGAGTATTTCCCATTTCAAATACTTCAACACCAATTTGTTTTCCTAAAGTTTTTAATTGGTCAATTGCGGCTGGACGATAAATATCGGCAGCAATCATCATTGGTTTTTTTGCATCTTTTTTTCGTAAATAAGTTGCTAATTTTCCACAATGTGTTGTTTTACCAGCACCTTGTAAACCAACCAACATCACAATAGTCATTCCGCCGATTTTATAAGAAATTCCTTGAGCTTCTTCTCCCATTAATGCTTTTAATTCGTCATGTACGATTTTTACAACCATATCACCAGGAGTTAATGATTTTAAAATCTTTTCACCCATAGCTTTTTCTTTAACATCAGCAGTAAACTTCTTGACAACTTTATAATTAACATCAGCTTCCAGTAAAGATAACCTTACTTCACGCATCATATCATCAATGTCTTTTTCATTTAATACTCCACGGCCGGAAATACGACGAATAGACATTTGTAATCTTTGAGTTAAACTTTCAAATGGCATAATAGCACCTACTCATTCTCTTTTATTTTTTGAATTAATTTAATCGCTAACTCGTTATTTTCTTTATTAGCAATTTCTTCAAAATAGTCACACATTTCTAACAATTCGCAATTTTTTTTGTATAATCCTAATTTTTTTTCATAATCATCTAAGCTGTCTTGCATTTTTCTAATTACATCATGAACTGCAGCACGACTTATTTGATGATTTTCAGCAATTTCTGATAATGATAAATCATAATAATAATACTCTTTGAAATATTCAATTTGTTTTTCAGTAAATAATAACTCATAATACCCAAAAAGATCTATATAGATATCATGTTGATCAAGTATCTTTTGATTTTTATTCATTATCTTCATCCTCATCAATCATTTCCGCAAACAATCCATAAACATATTTTTCTATATCAAAATATTCTAAATCATTAACAGTTTCTCCCAAGCCAACAAATTTAATTGGAACATTATAGTTTTCACGAATCGCTAAAACTATTCCCCCTTTTGCTGTTCCATCTAATTTTGTTAAGACTACACCAGAAACATCAGTTGCTTCAATGAATGCTTTTGCTTGACTTAATCCATTTTGACCAGTAGTAGCATCAATAACAAGCAATGTGTCTTGAGGAGCACCACTAACTTCTTTACTGATAACTCGTTTAATCTTTTCTAATTCCTTCATTAGATTAACTTTTGTTTGTAATCTTCCGGCAGTATCACACAATAGAACATCATAATTACCAGCTTTTGCTTTCATAATACCATCATATATAACGCTTGAGGGATCACTATTGTAATCTTTACTAACTACTTCAAAGCCGATTCTTCTTCCCCATTCGATAAGTTGTTCACATGCTCCTGCTCTAAACGTATCACCAGCAGCAACTAAAACCTTCTTACCTTCTTTTATTAATTTATAAGCAATCTTAGCTATTGTCGTAGTTTTTCCTACTCCATTTACACCAACAAATAAAAATACTGACAATCCTTCTTTATTAAAGCATAAATTAGAATTAACTACTTCACCCTTTAAATATATATCGAACATTTTATCAATGATAATTGGTTGTAAATCTTTAGCACTTGTTAAATTCTTAACTTGTGGATCAGCCTTAAGTTCATCAATAAACTTAACAACAGTATCTACTCCAATATCAGCCATCACAAAGATTTCTTCTAATTCATCGAATAAATCTTCTGTTATTTCATTATAATTTGAGAATAATTTTTTTAAACGACTAAAAGCACCACTCTTACGAGTTTTTTCCATTCCGATACGATATTTATTAGCTTCTTCTTTTTTCTTTTTACTCTTAAAAATATCAAAAATTCCCATTATATTTTCACTCCATTTAATACTTTATTATACCATATTTTTTTCGTTTTTTAAATAGCTAATAAAGATATTTATGACAAAATATCTTGACATGTAATGAAGATTTTTAATATTTTAAAATAAAAAAAGTCTAGTATACCTAGACTTAGATCGTTGATTTAATTAATATTTTAGCCGATTGGAAATGCAATTTCCTATAATTTATTAATGCATAATATTTAATAATCTTTTTTAAGCATTTGCAAATTTATTTTTAACTTTAGTTATTGCTTGTGCCTTAACTTGTTCAACTGGATACCATCCTTCTTCTTGCATTGTTTTATAAGTTTCATGTTGAATGTTTAAAAATACCCCTAAAACATTTTTAAAATCAGCACTAATTGCAGTTTCGTTAGCTTCAATCGTTGATTGATTAAGTAAATTACATAAACTCTTTGTACAGTCTAAAAGATTTTGCATTATTAATTTATCATCCATATTACTCACCTAAAATCCTATAAACCTTATTAAATTGTTGTCTTGTTTTTGTAATTTGCTTACTAACGAATGTCTTTAACTTAGAACTTTCTAAAGTTTCCTTTGCATTACATAAAAGCTTTTCCATTGTTTGTAAATGATTTAATGTATCTTCAAGATACGATAATTCTTTTTGTGTCATTATAAAAATATGCCTCCTTGATAATTTTATTATGACACAAATAAAGGATTAATATACATAGAATCTTAATATATAAGAACTAATTTATTGTTATATTTACTAAATAATTAATGATTTTTTCTTAATTCTGCAATTTCATAAATCAGTTTTTCTGTTTTTTCCCATCCTAGACAAGGATCAGTGATTGACTTACCATAAACTCCACCATCAGCACTTTGGCAACCATCTTCAAGATATGATTCAATCATCAATCCTTTTACTAATTTTTTAATCTCAGGATTATGACGTGTGCTATGTAAAACTTCTTTAGCAATTCGAATTTGTTCTTCCCATTTCTTACCAGAATTAGCATGATTTGTGTCTACTATTACTGCAGGATTAACTAAATTAGAAGTTTTATATACTTTATCTAATTCAACCAAATCTTCATAATGGTAATTAGGATGTGAATTGCCATGGCGATCAACATAACCTCTTAAAATTGCATGAGCCATGGGATTTCCGTGACAAACAACTTCCCATCCACGATATATAAACGTATGAGATTGCTGAGCTGCATTAATTGAGTTCATCATTACAGAAACATCACCACTAGTAGGGTTTTTCATTCCTACAGGGATATCAAGTCCACTAGCTGTTAATCGGTGTTGTTGATCCTCAACAGACCTCGCTCCAACCGCAACATAAGATAATAAATCAGACAAATAGCGATGATTTTCTGAATATAACATTTCATCAGCACATGAAAAACCAGTTTCTTCTAATGCTTGCATATGAAGTTTTCTTATTGCAATTAAACCTTTAAGCATATCAGGTGAAGACAAAGGATTAGGTTGATGTAGCATTCCTTTATAACCTGCACCAGTTGTACGAGGTTTATTTGTATAGATTCTTGGGATAATAATGATTTGATCTTTTACTTTATCTTGGACTACTCTTAATCTCTTAATATAATCAATAACAGCATCCTCACGATCTGCAGAACATGGTCCAATTATTAAGATTAATTTGTCGCTTTCTCCTAAAAATACTTTTTTAATCTCTTCATCATTTTTCTTTTTTATTTCTAATAACTCCTCACTAGCAGGATATAATTTTTTGATTTCTGCTGGTGTTGGTAATTTTCTTAAAAAATCCATATTCATAAATATCACTCATCCTATTGATCAAAATATTCACGATTCTTGGTAGAAACGCGCATAATACTTTTCATTTCTTCGACATCATCATTTTCGATTGTTTCTTTTAATTTGGTAAATTGCTTTAAGAATAAATCCATTTGTCTTAATAGTTCTTCTTTGTTTAATAAAAACAATTCACTCCACATATTCTCATTAATTCTCGCAATTCTTGTTAAATCTCTAAAGGAATCTCCCGTATATTCTACTAAATGTTTACTTTCTTTACAAGTCATCAAGCTAACCGCAATACAGTGTGTAAGTTGTGAAAGAAAGCCTATCATTTCATCGTGTTCTTCATTACTTAAACGAACTACATTTTTAAATCCTAACAATCTTCCTAAATCCTCGATTAAACTAATTGCTTCTTCACTGGCTTTAGAATTAGGAATTACAATATAGTTAGCACCTTTAAAAATAGCTTTATTAGAGTTTTTAACTCCATAAACCTCACGTCCAGCCATGGGATGTGCTAAAACATATTCAATATCATCACGAATAAATGATCTAATTTCCTTATCAAGCCATGCTTTAACACCTGTAACATCAGTAATTATTGCTCCTTTTTTCAAGAAATCTTGATAGTCTTTTAACCATTTTACAAATACTTTTGGATATAAAGCAAATATTACTATATCAAATTGACTAACATATTCCTTAGTTACAGCAACTTGACCATCTTTTATATATCCCTTTTCAATAGCATAATCAATCGATTCTTGTTCAATATCAATTGCACTTACATAAAATCCAACATCTGTAAGTCCTTGGGCATAAGATCCACCTAGCAAGCCAAGACCAACAATTAATATTTTATGTTCTTTATTTATTAAATTAATTTTGCTCATATAATACCTCTACACCTAAGCTCTTTAAATCATCAAAGAAGCTTGGATAACTCTTTTTAACCGCTTCAAATCCATCAATAGTACCACCATATATAGTTAACATAATTGCAAGTGCCATTACAATACGATGATCATTTTTGCCAGATAAATGATTAATTGGAGCATGTAATGATGAATTATCAATAAATACTTCATTTTCTAATACTAATACACTTACCCCAAATTTTTCTAATTCATCTTTCAAATCTAAGATACGATTACTTTCTTTTATTTCTAATCTTTTTGTATTAATAAAATGACCACCATGTTTTAATGAAGCAAAAGCAAATAAAATTGGGCCTAAATCAATACAATTTTTTAAATCGATGGTTGCATAATCTTGATCTAATTTTGCGAATAATTCTTGATAAATTAAATCCCCTTGGCTAGAATTTGGATTTAATCCATCTATTTTTACATTATTACCGGCAAAATAATTTAAAGAATCAAGAAAACTGGCATTAGAATAATCACCCTCAGCAGTAAAATTATTTCCTATGTAAGTTTGTTTGCCATTGATGGTAAATGTATTTTCTTCTTGAATAACTTTAATATTTGTTAATTTTAACACATCTAAAGTCATATCAATATAATTTTTGCTTTCTAATTCTGTAGTAATAATAATTTTGCTTTCTTCATCTAACAAAGGCAAAGCAAATAACAAGCCACTAATAAATTGGCTGCTAATATTACCAACAACCTTAAATATATCACTTACAAGTTTACCTTCAATTAAGATTTTATCTTTAAATATGTCATATTTAATTCCTTGTTTATCAAAAATTTCTTGATAAACACCAATACCTCTAGATATTAATTTTTCCGTTCCTTTAAAAATTACTTTCTTACCTAGCGTTAAAGCAATTGGAATAAAAAACCTTAATGTGCTCCCACTTTCGTTGCAATCAAAAACTAACTCCTCTGCTAATTTACTATTAGAGTTCTTTATATATACAGTATCATTTATATATTCTATATCCTTACCAAGGGTTTTTAAGCAATTAATTGTTGCCTTAATATCTTCACTTAAAACAATATTACTAATAATGCAATCATTTGAAGAAAGGCCACAAGCAATTAACAAACGATGAGAATGACTCTTAGAAGGTTGAGCCTTAATTATGCCACAAGCATTACTTTTATTAATCGTTATTCTCATCATCTTCACCCCTTTACTCTATTTATTATTATTATTTAGTAAATAATCGATTGCTTCTAAATATCCTGCAAATCCATGTCCCTTAATAGTCTTTTTCGCAACCATTCCTACATAACTAACAGATCTAAATGGCTCACGATTATCTACATCTGAAATATGAACTTCAACACAAGGAATATTAACCGCTTTTAATGCATCAAGAATTGCAATACTTGTATGAGTGTAAGCGGCAGGATTAATTACAATTCCATCTACTTTATTAAAATAGGCTTCTTGAATTTTAGTAACTATTTCTCCTTCATGATTTGATTGAAATATTTCAATATCAAATCCTAGTTCTGATCCCTTTTTATTAATCATCTTACATAAATCTTGGTATGTATTTTTACCATATATTTCTGGTTCTCTAATTCCTAAGAAATTTAAATTAGGGCCATTAATTACTAAAATTTTCATTTATTTTTCTCCTTACCTATTTCTTATATTTTTCTATTATCTGATTGATACTCTTATCAATATCATCATTATTTATAATAACAAAATCTGCACTATTTTGATATTTAGAGTAACGCTCAGTAAATAATTTTTTTAAATCAGGAAAATTACGAGATAAAGGACGATCATTTGTTATTTGCAGTAATTCTAAAGGTCGATCGATAAAAAATACTTTTCCATTAAGTTTTAATGAAAAAATATTTTCATCTCGTTTAATAACTCCTCCCCCTGTAGAAATAACTAAATTATTTTTAACAGATAATTCCTTAATTACTTCACTTTCAAGATCTCGAAATTCTTCTTCATTATCTTTAGTAAGAAAATCACTAATTTTCTTTCCGATTCTTTTTTCAATTTCTGTATCGCTATCTACAAATTCTTTATTGAGTTTTAAAGCAATTTCTTTTCCGATTGTGCTTTTTCCACAACTTGGCATTCCAATTAAAACAATATTTTCTTTCTTATGAAGTAGTTCTTGATAGACATCATTAATCAATTTTTTCATTTCATCAGGATTAAATTCTTTATTTAAGAAAATATATGAAGCATAAACTGCTTGCGAAACTAACATATAAAGGCCAGTAACTGCTTTAATGCTTTTTTTTATCGCGTTTTGGTATAGCTTAGTATTTAATGGATTATATACAACATCAACTATTGCCGTCAATTTTTTAAATAACATTATATCACAAGGAACACTATCGACATTAGGATACATTCCACTAGGAGTAGTATTAACTAAAACATCTACATCTTTATAATTTACTAACTCATCATAAGTAATAAAACCATCTTGCTTTCTTCTTGAAACTTTAATTATTTCTTTAGCTCCTAAATCTTTTAAAACAACATAAGCGGTTTTCGAAGTTCCTCCGGTTCCAAATATCAAAACTCTTTTATTACAAACATCAATTTCGTTATTTTCAATTAATGATTTTAAGCCGTAATAATCTGTATTATAACCATATAACTTGCCATCATTATTAACAATAGTATTGACAGCATTGATTTCTTTTGCTTTTTCATCTAAATAATATAAATATGGAATAACTTTTTCTTTATATGGAATTGTGACATTAATTCCTTTAAAATCTCTTGCAATCATAAATCTATCAAGTGCTTCTTTTACTACTTCAATTACTTGATATTGATAACTTGCAATACGCTCGTGAATTTCTTTAGAAAAACTATGTCCTAGTTTTTCCCCTAATAAACCATACTTCATAGTATCACCTTAAAACTTTAAAAAGTCTTCTCCATATCTTGATGCTAATAAATCACAAACAACTATTGCACTAATAGCATCAATCACAACTGCAATTCTTCTAATAATAGCTGGATCATGACGACCATTAATTTCTATTGTCGTTTCTTTCATTTCTTTAAAATCAATAGAATTTTGTGTTTTTGCAATTGATGGTGTTGGTTTAACAGCACATCTAAAAACTACTGGCATTCCATTAGTTATACCACCATTAATTCCACCATTATGATTTGTTTTTGTTTTTACAATTCCTTCTTCTAAATAAAATTCATCGTTAGCTGTACTTCCTAACATTTTTGCAAAGTCAAAACCACTTCCAAATTCTATTCCTTTAATGGCACCAATTCCAAATAAAGCATTAGCAAGTTTTCCTTCAACACTTGTAAACCATGGCTGGCCAAGTCCTGTTGGCAGACCATAAATGGCAGTTTCTAAAATACCACCGACTGAATCTTTATTTAATGCTACTTCAGTAATTTTTTCTATCATTCGTTCTTTTACTTGATCATTTAAAACTGGATAGTTTTTATTATTTAATTTAATTATATCTTCTTTTAAATAATTATCATTACTAAAATCTTGGTCATCAATTTCTAAACATTTTTTAATATGTGTACCAATATAAATACCTTTATCTTCTAATGCTTTTAATAATATTGCCCCCGCAGCAACCAATGCTGCTGTAATTCGTCCTGAAAAATGTCCGCCTCCTCGATAATCATTAAAGCCATGATACTTTTGATATGCAACATAATCAGCATGACTTGGACGCGCAATAGAAGCGATTTTTTGATAGTCTTTACTTCTTACATTATTATTTTCAATTACAATACTTATTGCTTCACCAGTAGTATAGCCATTAAAAACACCGCTCAAAATATGGAAACTATCTTCTTCAATACGAGCAGTTTCTGTTTTACCTGAAGGACGACGTTTTGTAAGTTTTTCTTTTATATATTCTTCATCGATTTTTATTCCTGGGCAAACACCATCTAAAATGGCGCCAATTGCTTGACCATGACTTTCTCCCCATAAAGTGATTCTTACATTATCTCCTAAAGTATTCTTCATAAAACTTTACTCCTCAATTTTTAATCTATAAATAATTCTTAATATCTTCTAATAATATTTTTTTAATCTCAAATTCACCAATTCTATTACAAAGTATAATCGTTATAGTATTGCTGCTTCTTTTCTTATCCAATAAGATATATTGATATAGTTCTTCCGCCGAAATATCACAACTTACAGGTAAATGATATTTCTCTAGTACTTCCTTTATTTCTTGATATACATTTCCTTTAGATACATATAACATTCCTAGTCCAACACATTCACCATGCAATAAATCATTAAACTTGCCACAACTCTCAATGGCATGCCCAATCGTATGGCCAAAGTTCAAAACTTTACGTAAGTATTTTTCTTTAGGATCTTCTTCTACAACATTCTTTTTTACAGTCAATGCTTTTTTTATTACTAAATCTATATCATCATTAATATTTTTACTATTCTTAATCAAATTAAATAAGCTTGCATCATTAGTAGCACCCATCTTAATTGCTTCAACTAATCCAGCGCTAAATTGTCTTTGATCTAACGTCTTTAAAACATTAGAATCAATTAATACTTTACTAGGTGGATAAAAAGCTCCAATAACATTCTTATATCCTAATTTATCAATAGCTGTTTTCCCACCAATTGATGAATCAACTTGAGAAAGTAGTGTTGTCGGAATATTATAAAACGTAATCCCACGCATATAAGTAGAAGCAACAAATCCTGCTAAATCTCCACAAACGCCGCCACCTAAAGCAATTACACAGTCAGTTCTTGTAAACGAATTACAGATTAAAAAATCTAAAATCTTAGCATAATTTGCAAATGATTTACTTATTTCTCCTTGTTCAATTTCATAGAGATATGGATCATCAATTTGATTTATTAATTTATCAATATACTCTTTAGGAATTCCACTATCTGTTACAATTAAAACTTTACGGTTTAAATCAAGATATTTATTTACTTCATTTAAACAACCTTTTTCAATGATAACATCATAAATAAATTCATTCATTTTTACATTTAATATCATTTGATCACCTTATCGATAAATTCCGACAACCTTAAGTTTATCACAGAAAATTCCTAAAGCATTAATCATTTCTTTACCTTCACTTGAATTAATATCACCTTCTAATTCCACATAAAAGTAATAATTCCAGATTAATTCTTTCATTGGACGACTTCGTAAACTACGCATATTAAATCCATAAGAACCAATAATATTTAAAGTTTTTGCTAAAGAACCTGCTTCATTCTTAACCGTAAATACTAAGATGAAATGATTAGTCATACTCTTAGAATTTGAATCTTGATTTAAAACACGTGAGAAGGCACCGAATCTTGTTGTGTTATTGCGGCTTTGATTGATATTTGATTCTAAAATATCCAAATCATATAATTTAGCAGTATCGCTTGAAGCAATAGCAGCATGGCTTAAATCGTTTCCTTCCGCAACAAACTTAGCTGCATAAGCGGTATTAACAACATCGACTGCTTCCAAATGATGTTCATCAATGTATTTAGCACATTGTGAAAGAGCTTGTTGATGACTATAGACTTTCTTTATTTCTTTTATATTTGCTCCTTTTTTGCCAAGCAAATTATGAACAATTTCAATTTCAAGAGCTTGATTAATATATAATGAACCAGAAAACATTAAATCCATAACTAATCCAACTTCACCAGCAAAACTATTTTCTAATGGCAAAACACAAGTATCACATTCACCATTCTCAACTGCTTTGTATGCTAACTTAAAATCTGGATAGTTTTTATATACTGCATTAGGAAACATTCTCATTGCCGCAATATGAGCAAATGCTCCTTCGACACCACTATAAGCTACTTTCATTCCTTTAATTAATCTACTTTGATATTGTTTAGAAATGTCCATTGTATCTTTTAAGAAATTAACATAATATTCTCTAATTACATCATTAGTAATATAAATAGAGTTTCTTTTAATTACTTCTTGCTCACGTGCTTCATCATAAATTGGTAATGCATGTTTTATTTTATATGATGCAACATCAAAAGCAGCTTCCATTCTTTCCTCAAATAGTTTAGCCATTTTTTGATCTATTTCATTTATTTTTTTCCTTGCTTCTGTTAAAGTCACATCATTTTTATTCATAAAATCAACCTCTATAATTTATTTTTTATTTTCTATATTCTTCAATTAACTTTTTAAATGCAGGTAAAGAATTAACAATTTGTTTTTTTGAAACACAATAAGAAATTCTTAAATAACCACCGCAACCAAATGAGTCACTTGGCACAAGTAACAACTCATATTTCTTCGCATATTCAGAAAACTTCACAGCATCTTCATCTAATGCCTTAACAAATAAATAAAATGCCCCTTCTGGTTTTATAACATCATATCCATAACTTGTTAACTCTTTATATAAAATATTTCTATTCTCTTCATATACTTTTAAATCACTAGTAAGACCTAAACAACTTGGTATTAAATATTGGAATATTGATGGAGCACAAATAAACCCCATACTTCTACCAGCTCCACAAATACATTTAAATACTTCATTACTATGAAGACAATTTGGATTAACTAAAATATAACCAATTCTTTCTCCTGGTAAAGATAAAGACTTCGAAAAAGAGTAACAAATAATTGTATTGTCATAATATTTAGTTACAAATGGAACAGTAACATTCCCGTATACTAATTCTCGATATGGTTCATCACTGATTAAATAAATGGAATGTTGATATTCATCTTCTTTTTTCTTTAATATACTTACTAGTTTCTTAATTATATCTTCACTATAAACTACACCAGTTGGATTATTTGGTGAATTTATGATTACACATTTTGTTTTATTACTAATTTTCTTTTCAAAATCACAAAAATCAGGTAAAAATTTATCATCATAACCAACAACCACAAGCTTACCTAAAGCATTTTCAGTAAAAACCTTATATTCTGGAAAGAAAGGAGCAAATACAATTACTTCTTCATCTTGATTTAATAATGCTTTTAACGATATAGTTAAGGAAGCAGCAGCTCCACAAGTTAAATATATTAAACTATCTTTGATTTTTACATCATATTTTTGATTCAAATAATCTGCTATTGCCTTTTTTACACCATTATCACCTGATGCAGATGTATACCCATGTAATTTTGTTGCTTCTGTGTTTTGTAATAAATATATCAATGTATTCTTTACAATATCTGGAGATGGAACACTTGGATTACCAATACTAAAATCGAAAACATTATCTTCACCTATCTCTTGTTTTCTTTTTTTACCATATTCAAATAGTTCCCGGATTGCACTGCCTGTTGCTCCTAATCGAAAACTTTCTTGATTAAACATTAAACCATCTCCTAACATAATATTTTATTTTGCTTCTATTAACGCTCTATATAAATGATAGTAAACGCTCATTACAACTTTTTGTCTAAAAGTATTTCTTGGTGACTTAAAAAGTTTTTTATATGAATATACTTTTTCATTAACTTTAATGGCATAACATACGGTACCAACAGGTGCCTCTTCTGTACCACCACTAGGACCTGCATAACCTGTGACACTAACACCAACAGCGCTGCCAGATTTTAAACAAACACCATTAACCATTGCCACAGCAGTTTCTTCTGAAACAACACCATATTTTTCGATTATTGCTCGATCAACTCCTAATAAATTGACTTTTGCATCCTCACTATAAGTAATATAACTTTGATCAAGAATTGCACTAGCACCACTAACATTCACTAATTTTGAAACTAATAATCCGCCAGTACAACTTTCCCCAAAGCTTATTTTATATCCTAATCTAATTAATTCTTGATAAATCTTTTCTTCAATTTCTTCGTTAGTTTCTGTGATAATATAATCCTTCATCATTTCTATAAACTTCAGATTAGCTTCCTCAAAACGCTTTATATTATTTTGATATCCAGAAATTTGAAAACGAACTTTTCCTATTGAAGCATATGGAGCAATTTCGATGTCAGAAAACTCTTTAAAATAATCTTGTAATAAGTCTTCTGCTTGCGACTCTCCAATTCCCATAATAATATATTCTTTCACAAGTTTCTCACATTTAATCTTCTTTTTTAAAATAGGCACTAAATAATTATGAAACATTGGTTTCATTTCTATTGGAGGGCCAACTAAAATAGTATACATTTTATTGTCTTTTTCAATAAAAGCACCCATTGCAGTTCCATAATCATTAGGAAGTAATGTTGCACCTTTTGGATACATTGCTTGCTTCAAATTACATTTTGCATAATCATGAGAAAAATATTCTTCTAACAAATCAATAGCTTCTTGAAACTCAACTAATTCCATTCCTAAAGTCTCAAACAACACTTCTTTAGTGAAATCATCATGAGTAGGTCCTAAACCACCTGTTGTAATTAAATAATCATAATCAGATTTTAAAAAATCATTAACCTCTTTAATCAATTCTAATCTGTCATCACCTAATGTTACAACACGAGCAACCTCATAACCTATTTTTTCTAATTCGATAGATAAAAAAGAAGCATTAGTGTTAATAACTTTTCCACTTAATACTTCATTTCCAACACTTAATATTTCTACTTTCATTAGTTATTAAACCTAAATAGAACTATGTCGCCATCTTGGAAAACATATTCTTTCCCTTCACTACGCATTTTTCCCGCTTCTTTAGCTTTTAGTACAGTACCATATGTTTTAAAATCTTCATAAGCTATTACTTCGGCACGAATAAATCCTTTTTCAAAATCGCTATGGATAATTCCAGCACATTCAGGAGCTTTCATTCCTTTCTTAAATGTCCATGCTTTACATTCTTTTTCACCGGCAGTAAAGTAAGTTGCTAATCCTAAAGTGTCATATGCTTCTCTTACTAATTGATCTAAACCTGTTTCTTTAATTCCAAAATCTTTTAAGAACATTTCTCTTTCTTCATCATCAAGTTCACAAAGTTCTTCTTCAATTTTTGCACAAATCTTCACACATTTTGTATTTGTTTTCTTAGCAAATTCTCTAACTCTTAAAACATATTCATTGTCTTCATTGATATCATCTTCGCTGACATTCATCACATAAATCATTGGTTTAATTGTTAAGAAATTGTATCCTTTAACCAATTCTTTTTCTTCTTTTGAAAGTGGTAAATCTCTAATTGCACCACCTTGATTTAATATCTCTTTAGACTTTAATAAAATATTATATTCAGTAATTGCATCTTTATCAACTTTAAGTTGCGCCTTCTTTTCAATTTTCCCGATTCTTTTTTCAATTACATCTAAATCAGCATAACCTAATTCAAGATTAATTGTTTCGATATCAAAAATTGGATCAACTTTACCACTTACATGAATAATATCGCCATCATCAAAGCAACGAACTACTTGACAAATTGCATCACAATCACGAATATGTGACAAAAATTGATTACCTAATCCTTCACCTAAACTAGCTCCTTTAACTAAACCAGCGATATCAGTAAATGAAAATGATGTGTAAACAGTGCTTTTTGGATGATATAATTCAACTAATTTATCTAATCTTTCATCCTTAATTTCCACATATCCAACGTTAGGTTCGATTGTAGCAAAAGGATAATTTGCGCTTAAGGCCTTTGATTTTGTTATTGCATTAAATAATGTTGATTTCCCAACATTAGGTAATCCGACAATTCCAGCAGTTAATCCCATAATATTCACCTCTATAAAAATTTATATATTCTTATCTCATTTTACATATTTTACCACAATTTTAAAGTTTTTTAAAGATATAAATTACAATAAAATGGAAATAATAAGAATAACAATGGAGGGTTACTATGCAAGGCACAATAAATAAGGACTATAATAAAGATAAGTGTGAAGTAAATAGTAAAAAGTATAATCAAGTTAAGAAAGAAATTGGAATCTGTAACTTATCAAGTATCCAAAAAATCACTGTTTATGGACCGGGAGCCGTTGATTTAATAAATCATTACTCAATTCGTGATATTTCAAGAATTACTGATAATGCTTTTTACACAATTTTAATGAAAAATAAATATTTTATTGATGAAGTTATGATTATTAAACTATCGCAATTAAAGTACTTAATAATTACAAATGAAGCAAATAAAATCATAAACATGTTTAAAAAAATTAAAAGAAAATTTCCTATGGTGACAATCGATGATACAACTAAACTATACTCATTATTTAGTTTCCATGGTGAAAAGGAAGCAGAATATTTCTCGAAAATTACTTCCTCTTTTCTTTACCGAGTAACACAACAAAATTATGATTATCACATCATCATTGCTTCTAGTGTAAACAAATATCATATCTTGGACTATTTTTTAAATAATGGTTTTTTCGAAATAAATCTTGAAATGAGAAAAATATTTCTGTATAATAATAACGTTATAACAAACCTTAAAAATATCAAAAGAAAGTTTAGACTAAATACTTATATTACTATTTATGATTGTGACAATTATAAATTTAAAGTCAAGATTAGGATATTAGAAATTAAACAATTTGAATCTACAATAAATAATTTAATTGTAGACGGATCAAATATATATAATAGTCAAGGAAAATGCATTGGTTATGTTCATAATCACTTTCGTCTTCCAAATAAGAAAAATCCTTATATTTTAGGAATTGTAAGAAAATTTTTGTGTGAAAAAATAGCTCTAGTGAAACATAATAAGGTGGAAACAATAATCAAAGAATACAATGTTTATTAGGAGTTTTTATGGATTATCAAGTAATCATTATTAGTCAAAAATACTATGAATTAACAGATCAACTATCATCACTTATTCTTGATAAATGCATCATTGTTGATGATAATTCTTTAATTTATGATAATCAAACATATTATTTTAATTATCTAATTATTGATGATGACACGTTAGTTTCTAATCTAAAGTTAGAAAAAGATGATAACTTTATAATCACTAATTATTACCAAGAAACATCTGCCAATAATATTTTTGCAATCGGTGATATTGTAAAAACAAATCGTTCATTGAAAGAACAATTAGAAATTATTGTCAACTATATAATTAATGGTGAATAAATATTTTTATGAAAGCAGCAAAGCTTTCTTTTTCATATTTTTCCATACATTTTTATTATTAAATGATGAAAAATAATAATGGTGATAAAAATGTCTAAAAGAAAAATGAGAAAAAAGGAAAAGAAAGAAAATTTTGGAAACAATAAAAAACATCTTCTCTTAAGAATTACGATGTATACTTTCATTGTTACAATTTTACTATCCTTAAGTTTATTTATATCATTATTTATTTACTCAAAAAACTTAAACTTTCAAATGCCTGAGGTTGTAAAAATTGAAGTGTATGATAACGATAATAACCTAATTGAAACAATTAATAATACTTCTAATCGTAGTTATGTTATTTTAGAAGATGTAAGTCCAAATATTATCAAAGCATTTTTATCAATTGAAGATAAAGAATACTACAATCATCAAGGAGTAAATTTCAAAAGAATAATTGGAGCCTTAATTGCAGATATAAAAAATAAGGATATGCGTCAAGGAGGTTCCACAATTACACAACAATACGTAAAAAATACTTTTTTGACTTCCGAAAAAACATTAAAACGTAAAATTGATGAAGCGTTAATCGCAATTAATTTGGAAAATAATTATACAAAAGATGAAATCTTAGAAGGATATCTTAATACTATCTATTTTGATCATGGACTGAATGGGATTAATGATGCTTGTTTATATTACTTTAATAAACATCCAAAAGATATAACATTAAATGAAGCTTGTGTTTTAGCTGCAATTCCTAAATCACCAATAAATTATTCACCAATTAAAAACTATGATAATAATAATTCACGAAGAAAACTTATTCTAACAGAGCTACTTAAAGATAATAGTATTACAATTGATGAATATAATGAAAACATCGATCAAGAAGTCGAACTTTATGGTAAGCTTGATTCTTCAGAAATAAAAAACTCACCATATTACTTAGATTATGTGATGAAATTACTAAATGAAATGAAAATAAGTTCTTCTAAAGGAATTAAAGTATATACATCAATCGATAATAACCTTAATCGAATTATTCAAGAATCAATTAATAAATATTTACCTAAGAATACAAAACTTGAATTAGCTATTGTAGCAATGGATACAAAAGGAAATGTTTTAGCAAGCATAGGTGGTAAAGATTACTTAACTTCAACTTACAATCGAACAATGACTTTACGACAACCAGGTTCAACTATTAAAACATTTCTTTATTATGCAGCGCTAGAAAATGGGTTTAATATTTCTCATACGTTTTATTCGGCTCCTACTGATTTTTATACAAAAAATGGCAAATATTCACCACACAACTATGGTGAAGTATATCCTTATCAAGATGTCTCGATGGCTTATGCAATTGCGACAAGTGATAATATTTATGCGATGAAAACACACCTTTATTTAGGAACACACACATTATATAATACATTGTTAGATTTTGGTTTTAATAAGAAAATCAAAAATAATGAATCTTTAGCTTTAGGAACGAGCGAAGTATCCTTAACAGAACTTACCTTAGGATACGCAAAGATCGCTAGTATGGGAAAAGATTTAGAATCAACATATATAAAAAAAATCACCACAATGGATGGGAAAATTCTCTATAAACAAAAATATGAATATGATGAAAAATTTAATCCGAAAACATGTTATCTATTATCTGAAGCATTAACGAATGTTTTTGATAACCGAGTAAGAGTAAACATTACCCCAACATGTGCAAGTATTTCATCAATGTTAAAGGGAACATATGCTGCAAAAAGCGGCTCAACAGACTATGATGGTTGGATAGTTGGATATAATAATAATATCATTTTAGGGATTTGGACTGGATATGATGATAACACGGTTGTCAACAACAAAGATACAAAATATATAAAATATATATGGGCAAATATTATGAAAGAATATAATAAGAGAAATTACTGGTTTAAAACACCTAGTAATATTATTGGCATAAAAATGAATCCTGTGACTGGAAAAATCACTACAGATAATGAGTATCAAAAATATTTATATTTTGATATCAATAATCTCCCTGATTTCTTAAACTAAAAAAGATGCTTAAAAGCAAAATCTGTTTTTAAGCATCATTTTCTATATTATCTATACTATCTTTATTAGTTTGATTATTTCTATCTATATTTTTATTTTTTCGACGTTTATGAATTTTTCTAACTACTATGATTATAACTAAAACTATTAAGCCAATAACAAAACCACCAATGATAATAGATACAATGCTTGCTAGTATTAAGCCAATCCATATTAATAAGTTTAAAAAGTAATAAGGATTTTTAGCTTTTTTTGGATTCTCATCAGTGCATAGTGTAAATATTAGTTCTTCTTTAGGAAGACTCATAAATGACATTTTATATCCTGTTTCTGTTTTGGTATATCCATCTAAACTACATTCAGTAATATAGTAAGGTGTATTAATAATAATTTCTAAATCATTAAAAGATCTCCAAGTACTAGCTGGTGATAACAAATATGTGTATTCATAAATAGTTGGTTCATACCATGCATTAATACTTGGATAAAGGGGTGCAGTAACTGAATTGACAACACTTTCTTTAGAACCAAGAGTAATATCATATTGATACCAACGCATTAAATTATATAAAACTTTATTTCTAGAAAAAGTATTTTCATCATAAGTACAAAAAATATTATTTTTAATCATTTTATTAAAATAAGTAAATAACGCATTATACCAATCAACTTTTAAAACACCTGTTTGTTCATCCCAACCAGAAGTAAATAAATCTTCTAATGTAGTTGTGTTAGTATATTTTAATATTACAGCTCCATTAATTTGATCTTGATCTTTGACACTACCATCTTTATAGCACTTCCATGGTAAATCTTCAGTTAATGGCTCACCAATAACATAAATCTCTATAGTATCACCATTTCTTGCCCAATCACTTATTCTGATGTTCCCATTATCTAAAGTGTGCATTCCACTTTGACTTGGATAATAGATTATCGATTTATCGTTATTAATATTCCAATCAAAAGCAACATTAAATGATCCTTTTACGACGCCATTATATGACATGTCTAATACTGTATAACTATATTTAGTAACAGTTGTATTAGGCTTAAATAGATCATTTTCAAAATATTCATCGCTTATTTTAGGTAGTTCTTCATTAATATTAAATTGTTGATAAAAGTTCCAAGTATAGCGCATACTCTTTGCTATTTCTTCGCCATTTAATTTAATATCATACTTTGTAGTAGCAATATTATTATTTTCTTGATTATCATAATCAAAATAACCATAATCTGGAAAGTTACCAAAAGGAAAAGCAAGTGTTGTCGTTATACTAAGATCAGATGGATTATAGAAAGTATAATCTGCTGTAACTTTAGCACTATAAGCTGAAAAATCATCAGGATCATAATAATAATTTTGAGGGAATTCAAAAATATCAAAAGTTAATATTTCATTTGTAACTTCGATAGGACATTCTTCATCAGTAACAACAACACCCATCGCGTCAACACCATACCAATTCTTTTGAGCCGAATTTGCTTTGACATTATTGGGAATAAGTAATACTAACATTATGTTTAATATTAAATAGAAATTTAATAAAAATTTAACGTATTTTTTCATAGAATATCCTTTCCTTTTAACAAAAGTTATAGCATTATTTTATAAATGTTATTATTTATTATTGTTCTTTCCTGTTATTTTTGAAATACCTTTATATATAGAAACAAATAAATATGCTATTCCTAAATATGCTAATAAAACAATAATCGTATAGATAAATCTTAAATTATGACTAGCAAAGAAATTAGCTAAGCTTGGTAAAATTGGTGCACCCCAACCACTATAATAAAGCATGTAATCTGCTTTTAAGATATAATCTACAGGTATTACTAATACAGAGAAAATAGCTAATGGAATATATGCTTTTATGCCATCAATCCATTGATATTTTTTATACTTACTTATTACAATTAATAATCCCGTTAAAACCATAAAGAAATGGAAGTATAGTGAAATAAATGTTGCAAAAGTAAAAAATGGATAAGTATGTAAAATCACTGTAATATAGAAATTCGTTAAACCTCCAAATAAGCCAATTGTTGATAACCAGCATATTGCACAATCCTTTACTTTTCCTTTACACCAAGCCGCCAATGGCAAAGTATAAATAAACATACTACAAGTATATAATGGTAATAGTCCCGTAATATTAAATCCATAACCGAATTTAATATCCCAATAAGATTCCCATATGATCTTTATCGTTTCAATTATTGGGACAATGATTGATAAAACTTTCAAATACGTTTCTAATGTTTTATTCTTCATATTACGGCATAAAACACATAAGAAAATAATCAACAAAGTTGCCAACACCATAAAAACAATATGTGTCGTACTGAAGTAATCCTCTCCCTGATATCCTTCAATGAAACCTTTATAATCAAAAAAATTATACAAAAACATTTTAATATTTTCCTCCTCTAAATCTATTAATTATCGCTACAATTAATAAAACAATAAAATACATCATCGAATATGCTAATAAAATAACACAAGTGTATAGAATTCGTGAAATATTATAGATATCAATTACAAACTGAAATGGAAAATTATAAGGATTATAATAAAACATCATATTACATTCAAATATATAGTCCATTGCAATTGCAACAATTGAAAAACAATATAACAAAAACAAATAATATTTAGTATTAGCTAGTTTATAATCAATCGCTTTAGTTCGATAAATCATTATCGCATAATAAACCATTACCGAATGAAAGAATAAAGAATAGAAACACAAATAATGAAAAATAGGATAATCAGCTAATGAGGTTGTAGGAAATACTAAAAATCCCAATCCTGCAATAAATGCTGGACCACTCAAAAATACCAATCCACATTTTTGGAGATTACCTTTCCCATATCCGACAAAATACAAACAATAAATCAAAAAAGAACAATAAGCTAACGGAAACCAAGAATCTAAATATGTGTAACCATAATAGAAACTATGAAATATTTTCACAAATTCTAAGCTAGTGATTATTATTGCCATCACTCTAGTGCTCTTAATTATTTGTTCTTTACTTTTCTTTCGGTTTAAATAAACAAATAAGCCAATAATAACTATACAAATTATAAGGCTAATAATATGGGATAATGAAAATAATCCACAGGGAGGATATTTATTAACATCCTTAGAAGAAAAAAAATCTCTAATAAAATCCATTTACTACTCCTAATAAGATAAATACTATGGGAAAATATCTACTTAAGATATTAATGACCTAAATGAAATTTATTAGACTATTGCTATTACTTAAGGTATATTAAAAAACAAATACATAAAAAGTATTTTTCTTTAATTACTATCCATATCTTCCCTCATTTTTATTCGTATAATAAAGCTAGAAATTAACTTTATTATATAAATATCTTAAATTA
>JAEDHQ010000005.1 GCA_016296945.1 Bacilli bacterium
ATTATATCATACATTCAATATAATTCCAATAAAGTTATTTTTGTTTAAGTAAAAATTATTGACACTATTTATAGTAAATGATAAAATATATAATATTTATTTTAATAATAAATTTATAATTAATAATTTTGGAGGCTTTATTATGAAAGCAATTGATCGTTTTTTAAAATATGTGAAAATAGAAACAACATCAAATCCAGATAGTTCATCACATCCATCAAGTGATATCCAATTCAATTTAGGAAATATCTTAGTTGCGGAGTTAAAAGAACTCGGTGTAAATGATGCTTATATTGACAATTATTGTTACGTCTATGGATCAATTGAAGCTAATTGTGATGGTTATCCAACTATCGGCTTAATTGCCCATATGGATACTTCTTTCGATATTTCAGGAAAAGATGTTAAACCAAGAATAATTCCTAATTATGATGGTTTAGATGTTATCTTAGATAAAGAAAATAACATCATTTTAAAAGTATCTGAATTTCCTGATTTAAAATCAAGAATTGGGCAAACACTAATAGTAACTGATGGGCATACTTTATTAGGTGCTGATGATAAAGCTGGAATTTGTGAAATCATGTCTGTCATTGAATATTTACATAATAATCCATCATTTAAACATGGTAAAATCTTGATTTGTTTTACTCCTGATGAAGAAATTGGGGAAGGAACATCATGCTTTAATTTCAAAGATTTCAAATGTGATTTTGCTTTTACTATTGATGGTGGCAAAGAAGGATCAATTGATTATGAAAACTTTAACGCTGCTAGTTGTCACGTTACAATTAACGGTGTTAACATTCACCCCGGAAGTGCTAAAGGACATATGGTTAACAGTATCTTAGTTGCCCAAGAATTTAATAGTCTTCTACCATCTTTTGATATTCCTGCAAATACAGAGATGTATGAAGGATTTAATCATTTAAATGATATATCTGGGACTGTAGAAAAGACTGACATGTATTATATTATAAGAAATCACGATATGAATAAGTTCAACAAACAGAAACAAGACTTTTTAAATATTCAAGATTTTATCAATAAGAAATATTCTAATAATACTTGCCAAGTCGAAATTAAAGATAGTTACTATAATATGTATGAAGTATTAAAAGATCATATGGAAATTATTGATTTAGCAATCGAGGCAACGAAAAATGCTAATCTTACACCAATCATCACTCCAATTCGTGGTGGTACTGATGGAGCTAGATTAACTTATGAAGGGATTATTTGTCCTAACCTCGGAACAGGTGGAGCAAACTTCCATGGTCGTTATGAATACATAACTATCGAAGGTATTGAAAAATCTATCGAAGTTATTTTAAATATTTTAAAAGACTCTAAAAAGATTAAGAGATAATCAAATCAACATTTTAAAATAATAAATATATTATATATAGAAAGGACTAATATGAACGTTTGGAAAGATTTTAATCCTGAAAGAATTAAACCTGATGATTTTGTAGCTTTCATTGAAATTGAACAAGGAAGTAAAAACAAATATGAGTTAGATAAAGAAACTGGTTTAATAATCTTAGACCGTATTCTATACACTTCTACCCATTATCCAATGAATTATGGTTTCATTCCTTTGACATATGCGGAAGACCATGACCCATTAGATGTCTTTGTTTTATGCAGTCAACCGATTGAAAAGATGAGTTTAGTTCGCTGTTATCCAATTGGTGTTGTAAAAATGATTGATAGCCATGAAATGGACGCCAAAATAATCAGTATACCATTTGGTGATCCAGCTTATAATCAATACACAGATATCAGCGAATTGCCTACACATATTTTTGATGAACTTCGTCACTTCTTAACTGTTTATAAAGCATTAGAAAACAAAGAAGTTAATGTTTTAGAAACATATGGTAAAGAAGAAGCAATTGAAACTATTAAAGAAGCAATTGAATACTATAAAACTCATATTAAAAATAATAAATAAAAAATATAATTTCTAATAAGGGTTGTATTAAATGACAAAAGGATAGCTTTTTTGCTATCCTTTATTTATTGTGAAAAGACAAACTAGACTAATAAAAAACTTGGATAATAATTCCAAGTTTTTCTAATCTTATTTTGAAAATAAAATTCTAATAGCTCCTACTCCACCATCAATTTCTATTTCATTAACACCTGTTCCATATTTCTTATTTTCAGAAATAGTTTCACCTGAAATTGTGGCTTCCCCGATTCCTTTATCTACTTCGATACTATAATCATCTAAAGAGCCAATTAAAGTTAAAACAGTTTCGCCAACTCCAAATTCCAAAAAGCATCTTCCTTCAAGTTTACTAGTCATAATTAAAGCACCAACACCCATATCAAGATCTAGATTATTAAGATTACCACCTTCAATAGTTACTTTTCCTGCACCACCATCAATCTTTGATTTATTATGAGCAACTAAGTTTTTAATATCTACTTTACCTGCACCTAAAGATAACTTTAATGTATCACATTCTAGTGTCTCAATCTCCACAACACCAGCACCCGTTTCCACATTAACATCCTTAAAAGAAAAATCATTAGGAATATATAGATTCAAAATTACTCCATTATAATTAGCATGAAATTTTTTAGTTTCATTGATTATTAATTTACCATTTTCCACATTTACAGAAATATAAAGATGATTACTTTCAACGTAAACTCGATTTCCATTTGCTATTTTTAATTCTGTACCTGATAAGTTAATTTGTAAGTCAGTCACTTCTTCATTCACTTCATATGTTTTCATTTCACCGATTATTTCTGTTGAATCGCCATCTAAAAATAATCCTAAATAACTTAAAGCCGCAATGATTCCACCTACGATACTAACGATTAAGAATACCGCAAAAGCAATAGCACAATATTTAATTACTCTTTGAAATGTTGTCATTTGATATCTGCTCCACCAAATACACATGTAGCAGTAATATAAATTGTTGGTTGACCTTCTACATTTGCATTACTTTTTTTATTTGACACTCCACCAAAAGCACTATTAGAAGTAATCTTAACATTAACATTGTCTGGAATATAAATATCAATACCACCAAAGATTGCAGATAAAATAATAGCACAATCTTTTTCAATCACAGCATTTTTTAAATTTAATTTAATACCACCAAAGATTGCAGAAAGCTCAGCACCTTGGAATTTTTCTCCATCAAGATGTATATCTTGGCCAGAAAAAGTTGCATTAATTACTTTTATTTCTTCACCATTTTCTTTTGACACTGTAACCATCTTTGATGCTTTATCATTAAATAATGCAGTTAAAATAAGTTTTAAGCCAATAATCACAATAATTGCAGGAACGCCAATCTTCCAAAGCATGTCAAATCCGAAAACATCTTGGCAAGCTAATAATAGAAATACTCCTACAAATAATCCAATTATATTTCCTAACTTATCTTTATCCGTAATTAATCCAAATAAGCATGGAACAATAATAAATAAAGTCCACCATCCACTAAAGAATATATTTATGTCAACAACATTTAAAGTTTTTAAAGCAAACAATACACCAACAACAATAAGGGCAAAACCCCATAATAAAGCATTTAATTTTTTCATTTTTTATAATTATCCTTTCTAATTTTAATTTCTTATTTTATTTTTTAATTTTGGTAAATCATCTAGATTGTATGAACTTACCATTGCGCGAGCTTTTACATAATCCATACTACCATCACGTAATTTATCGCTGATAACAATTCCAATACAAACTTGACTAAGAAGCCGACTAACATAATCAAGCGGAAAACTTTTTGGGTCAGTTATCACATATGAAGCAATTCCATTTGCGAAAATAATCATTTGAAATAACAAATCTTTAGCATCTTCTTCACTTAATGAAAACTGCGTTATGATTTCATGCACAAGTTTTTGATACATATTTTCAAACTCTTGTTTAAAACGTGTATAAGGATTATGTTGATCACTCTTTGTTAAGAAAAGCAAACGATAAAGCTGCGGTTCATTAATAGCGAAACTTACACAGCGAAGACCATACTCTTTAAATGCAGGCGAATAATCGAAAATATCGGACATATATTCTTGATATTTCATTTTAGAAAGTTTAAAGACCTCTTCTTTTAATTCTTCCATACTGCTCCAAACAGTAAAGATAGGAGATGATGAAGTGTTTAAATATTTTCCTACTTCTCTAGCCACTACTGCTTCAATTCCTCTTTTGCGTGTAAGTTCGTATGCAGCTTCAATAATTTGTTCCTTTGTATACTTTGTTTTCGGAGGCATCAGATCAATTCCTTTCTCATTTTATGTAACACATTATTACATAACATTCATTACGTAACACGTGTTATATTATATCAAAATAAAAAATATGTGTCAACATATTTTTAAAATATTTATAATATTTATAATATTTATATTTTCTAATGATTAAACAATGGCCTATGAAAGATTTATAACAGTATTATTATAAAGAATAGGAATAATAAAGGACTTAGACACTAACCAAATAATATCCCCGGCAGATTTTGAATATCTACCGGGGATGTTCTTAATTATCTTCATCTTCAGAAAAAGATTTGATTTCGTTTTGTTAATCGGATAATTTTTATTTTAAAAACTCTTCTAAATTCTCTTTCAAGAATTTCTGTACCATTTTCTGCTTTTTTATTTTGCTTCATTACTTTGTTTATTATTGATCAAAATCATTACAATATGAAAAATAGTCATAACAATTAATACAATTGATACTAACGTAAAGAAATATACCCACCACCCATTATCTAAATTTAATAATGGTAATCCACTCATTGGTGGTCTTACTAAATACATAAAGTTCACTTTTTCATATCCTATACTTAAGATACTATTTATCCATGTCACACACATTGCCATTATTCCTAAATAACCCATATTACGTCCGTATACTTTCCAAGTATACTTAACTGTTTTTTCTCTTATTAAATAAATGGCAAAGAAAACAATCATTGCATGAAAACCAAAAAATTGATAAACTTGTAATTTATTAAACCTTACACCAACTGTTGGCACGAACAAAGCAATTACTCCACCTAATAACATTGTAGGAATCATAAAGGCAATAAGTTTTTCTTTTGTTTCTGTTTTTTTTATACAAAACTTTAAAGCAAAAATAAAAAATATTTGAATAGAACAAAGATGCAAAGGTAAATCACCTGGGTCTAACACTCTTCCTCCGCCTTCTATTTCTATCATGTTAGCTCCAGTTTTCATCACTTCACTTAATACACAAGTTATAAACATAATCGTTAATATAGTATCAAATGATATATTTCTATATTTCACTAACATCAACATTCCAACAATCATGATTATTGAAATTCCTAACCAAATAAAATGATTTAACGTAAACATTTCCCTCTCCTATTGTTTAATTTATTTCATCATAATATTCTTTTAAAAACATTTCTAAAAATTCATGTCTTTTGATAGCTATTTTTTTTGCCTCAGCAGTATACATCAAATCTTTCAATTTCAAAAGTTTTTCATAGAAGTGATTGATTGTACAATTATCAGTTTTATCATCAAATTTTCTTTTCTTTGAAGCACCGTACTCTATTGTTCTTATGATTCCAATTGCGCCAATTGCATCTAAACGATCGGCATCAGATACAATTTGTGCATTTATATTATCTAGTTTAATATTTTTACTATATGATATAGACTGAATAATATCAATTATCTCTTTAATCTCAAAAGAAGAATAATCTTCTACTAATAGCTTTTTAATCTTAGCAATCTGTTCGTTGATTTTATTCTCACCAAATAGTTTGTGATCAACACAATCATGTAACAATGTAGAAAGCAAGACTATTTTGTCATTAACATTATCATCAATTGTTTTTGCAAGAATTTTTTTCGCATTATTATAAACTCTTATCGCATGAAAATAATCATGGCCACTATAATCATCACCTAATTCTTGTAAAACAAAATCTTTAACTTTATCAAAATTATAATTATTTTCCATAATAATTTAAATCTTTATATTCTTTCATTTCAATATTATTATTAATATAATATAACGCGCGAATAGTAGAAACCCATTTTACTACTTCTTTTCCGTTTTCTAACCATATACGATAAATATCTTTCCCATTTTGAATATCAAAATTCTTTCCTGTTTGAAATGGCAAAGTTGGAAATTGAGTAATCATTAAAATCTTATTAAATTCTTCACCATTAATAGTTCCTTTTAAAGTAAATGATTTATTATTTAATGAGATATTACCAGAGCCAACATTAACATATTTATGTTTCTGATAATCTAACATTTCAATTGTACAATTAGAAGTCATTTCAAAATCATTTGTATTTAATAATTCATGATAACGATTATAATCTTGCCAATATGCCCATTCACTGATATATTTAAATTGCAAATCTGTGCTATGTAGTAAACCATACTCATCAGCTTCAACAGCATACCCACAATTATCACATACAAGTGTTTTTTTATTAACAACAGAAAAACTAAATTCATGAGAACAATGAGGACAACGGTACAAAACATTTTCCAACCCTTCTACATTATCACCATTTTTGAATTTAACTTTCTTAATATCATTTGTACGATATTCATCAAAACTTAAATTACTATCAATAATTTCATCTAATTGCTGAAGATTCATTTCCTGCAATTGTTCTTTCGTAATTATCTTCACAATCCTGATTTCTGTTGTCCCTCTTCTTCTTATCTTGCTCCATTTTGGACTTGACAAATAAGCTCCAAAAGAGAAAGCAACATAAACATCACAATTAAGCCATTTAATAAATTTAGAAGTTGATTTGGGGATTGGTGTTCCTAATCCACTTTCAGTCATTACGCCAGCTGGATAAAAAACTAACAAGCCTTGATGATCAACTACTTCTTTCATTGTTTTTAAATCTGCTGGAGAAGTTTGAAATTGTTGCTTAGGAATCAAGCCAACTTTAGATTTTGTTCTATTAAAACCAATCGTTTGGTAAAACGAATTACTAATAACAATATTCAGTTTTTGTTTTACAGTACTGACAATATTTAAAAAATCCATTGCTGTTCCATGATTTGCGATTATTACGGCTGGACCTTTTATTTTCTTTAAATCATTTTGAATACACTTTTTCTTAAAACAAATACTTCCAATTACTTTTGTTAGAAATCTAAAAATTGGATACATTATTATTCCTGGTTTTTTTGTAAAATGTCTATTAGATTTATTTTTACTCATTGTTTTATTATATTCCATTCTTCAACTAGTTTTTCTAATGTATAAACTGCATTAGCTGGTGATGTAGATGGTAACTTACAGGCAATTTTAGAATACATTGGAAAATGTTTAATAAATAAGTTGTATGCTTTATTACCATTCAAATAAATTTTTTGAATATTTGTTTTCTTTATTAATTCTTCTAAATCAATTATCTTGGCATTTCTAATACTTGAATCTTGAGAACCTGTGATTTCACATTCCTCAATCACATCATATAAAGCAATCTTTAATTCTTTAAGTTTCAAAATCTTTTGATCTCTTGAACAATTTTCTAAGTCAATCCCATATAAAGAACTTAATACTTTCCAAAATCTATTCTGTTTATTCATATAATAAAACTCATTTTCTCGTGATTTAACAGAAGGAAAGCTACCCAAAATGAGAATCTCGGAAGTATTATCAATTACAGGTTCAAATTGATGTTTGATTATCATACATTCAAATATAAATTATATTTTCTTTACAAATGATCTTCTACGTTTATGTTGAAGAGCATCAAAGTTTTTCCATTGATTTTGAATATTAGCATTAGTTTCTAAATTTAAATTAGTTTCGGCGTATTCTGTTACCCCATTTGATAACATCTTTTGTAATTCGTAAATAAATGATGAACTAACACCTTTCATTCGATATTCAGGTAAAATGCCAATTAAAGCTAAGTCAATTACTTCTGGTTTTTTAATCGCTTTTAAGACCTTAATTAATGCTGGTAAAGTTAAATGTCCACGTGATTTTTGTAAAGCTTTACCAATTGCAGGTAAGCACAAACCAAAGCATACAACGCGTTCATTTTCATCCAATATAACTGCTACATAGTTCAAATTAATAATTAATTTAAAATTTGAAATCATTAAATCTTTCATTCCTTTTGTAAAAGGAACTGTTCCATATAAATTTTCATATGTTTCATCTAATACTGAAAAAATTTGATCACCATATTTTTTGATAAAATCTCTTGTATTCTTGGCAGTACCATAGTGAAGTTTATATCGCTTAAGCATTAAAGCAGTTAATCTTTCTAAACGTTCATCTTTTTCTTTAGGAGCACGTAAACGTGATTCAACCCAATCAACTTCTTTTGCGTATCCACAATTTTCAATTAATCTTTGATAATATGGATAATTATATTGTTCTTCAAAAGTAGACATATAATCAAAGCCATCAATTAATAAACCTTCACGTTCTAAATCAGAATAGCCTAATGGTCCACATATGGTATCCATCCCTTTTGATTTGGCCCAATCTTCAACTGCCGCAAATAGTTTATCAGCTACCTCTTGATTTTCAATAGCATCAAAGCGAGTAAATCGAACTCGTTTTTCATTATTTTTTTCATTACTGACACGTTGTAAAATACCAGAAATTCTTCCAACGATTTTTCCATCTAAATACGCATTAAAAAATATATCTTCAGATTGATCATGATATACATAATTTTTATTGAAAATTTTCTTTTCATCCATATATAGTGGAGGAGCAAAAAATTCATTATCTTTATATAATTCTAATGGAAAATTCAAAAATTCTTTTTGTTCTTTTCTTGTTTTAACTTCTTTTATTGTAATCATAAATATAGCAATTCTTCCTTTCTCTTTTCATTAGGAATTTTGACTAAAATATATTATCATTTTTTATGCCCTTTGTCAAATTCTTACATAGATAAATAATACAATTATTCGACAGTTGTATAATTTATTCACCCAAATAAAGGGTATCTAAATGAGAAAATATTGACTGAATTTGGATAAAGTGATAAAATAAATAAAGAGAAATTTCATTATGAAGGATAATATTTTAAATTTATAATTATAAAAGGAGACAAAAATTATGATAAAAGTTGTAGTAGATTGCTTTGGTGGTGATCGTAGTCCACAAGCAAATGTATCTGGCGCGATAAAATCATTAAATGAAAATAATGATTTATATTTAATATTAACTGGAGACCAAGAAAAATTAGAAAAAGAATTATCTTTATACACTTATGATAAAAGCCGTTTAGAAATCGTTCATGCTAAAGATGTTATTTCTTGTGAAGAAAAACCAACAGATGCAATTAAAAAGAACAAAGAAAGTTCATTAGTTGTAGCTTATGATTTATTAAGACAAAATGATGAAATTAATGCTTTAGTAAGTACTGGTTCAACTGGAGCCGTATTAGTTGGCTCAGTTTTAAAAGTTGGTCGTATTAAAGGAGTTAATCGTCCTGCCTTCTGCCCTATTCTTCCAACAATGAAAAATACTTTTGTTGGTGTTTGTGATAGCGGAGCAAATGTCGACTGCGATCCACAACAATTAGTTCAATTTGCAATTATGGGTAGTTTATATATGCAAAAGATGTTTAACATCGAAAAACCAAGAGTTGCTTTGTTGAATATTGGAACAGAATCAACTAAAGGTGATGCCTTAAGAAAAGAAACATATGAATTATTACAAAACACTCCATCAATTAATTTTGTGGGTAATATGGAAAGCCGTGATTTACTATCTGGTAATTATGATTTAATAGTTTGTGACGGATTCAGTGGCAATGTTTTAGTTAAGTCAACTGAAGGAGCTTGTCTAGAATTGATGAAATTATTGAAGAAATCATTTATGTCTGGCATCAAAAACAAACTTGGAGCTTTGCTATTAAAGAAAGAAATGTATCGTATTAAAAACTATATGGATTATAATAACTATGGCGGTGGTGTAATGCTTGGAACTAAAAAAACAATTGTTAAGGGCCATGGTAGTAGTAAAGATACCGCAATCTATCATTGCATCAATCAAGCATACAATATGGAAAAGTCAAAACTTCGTGAATTTATTTCTGAAGAAATTACAAAGCAAACAAGCAAAGAATAATCTCATAAAAAAGCATAATAAAACTGTTAGCAAAAATCTAACAGTTTTTTTGTAATTTATTAGTAAATGTTTGATATTCTCTATCACTATAACAATATATATAGCATATCTCCAATGATCTAGGGTTAAAGGATGTAATAGTCTTAATTGCAATATCTGCGCATTGATCTAATGGAAAGCCAAAGATTCCAGCTGAAATCGGCACCATTCCAATAGTCTTTAGTCCATTAGAATCAGCTAAAACTAAAGAGTTATAAAAAGCTCCTTTTAATTTAGCCGAATCACCATTTTGAGGACCAACGGCATGAATAATGTGTTTTGCTTTTAAATTGTAACCATTTGTCATTACTGCATGGCCAGTTTTACACCATCCGATGGCATTACACTCTCTTTGTAATTCGTTACTTCCTGCAGCACTAAAGATAGCACCACAGACGCCACCTCCTTCTCGAAGTTGTTCGTTAGCAGCATTAACGATGGCATCACAATCGGCATATACAACACTTCCCTTTACAATTTCTAATTTCATAATTTTCTTACCTTTAATTATATTTCGATTAATTCATAATCTTTTGTGCCAATCCCCAATCTTTCTGCCGCTTCGATTGTTAACAAACCATTACGAGAATTAACTCGTTCCATAAAATGGTCTTTACCTCTATCCTTTGATTGTTTCACTAAATCAATACAAGCTTGATCAATAGCAACAGGGTCTAAAGAAGCCAAAACACCAATATCATTAAGACATGGATCTTCAGCAACAGCACAACAATCGCAATCAACAGACATATTCTTCATTACATTAACATAAGCAATTTTTCCAGCAAAGAACTTTACAACACTACTTGCGGCATCGGCCATAGACTCTAAGAAACTATTATGGTCAGAAGTCCAAATCTTTTCTGGATCTCCAGCACCATGAATATATGCTTTTCCATAACTTGAAGCAACACCAATTGATAATTGCTTTAAGGCTCCGCCATATCCTCCCATTGGGTGACCCTTAAAGTGTGATAAAACTAGCATTGAATCATATTTAATTAAATTCTTACCAACATAATTTTTCTTAATGATTTTTCCATTAGGAATATCTAATTCTAAATCTGGTCCAACTTCATCTAATAAATCAACATTATATTTAGTCCAACCATGTTTTGCAAATGTCTTTAAATGCTTTTCAGATGTATTTCTTTCACCATCATAAGCTGTGTTACATTCCACAATTGTTCCCTTAATAAATTCCATAATATCCTTAAAAAAATCAGGGCCTAAGAAGTTTTGATTTCCTACTTCACCACTATGTACTTTAACAGCTACATTACCTTTAAGTTCACATCCTAAAGCTTGATAAATTTTTAAAATACTTAATGAACTTATATCTTTTGTAAAATAAACCTTTGCTTTTTCCATTTAAACATTCTCCTTTTTAAATTTATTTTTTTATTTCAAACCTATTTGTCTCTTGATTATAATAATATCCGCTATCATCTAAGATCTTGATAATTTCTTCTTTATCTTCGTTTAAATCTTCACACAAATCATCTAACGACTTATAAAAGTCTCTTAGTTTTGTATTAACAACACATAATAAAATACTTGGCACTTTTGGTAACATTTTTTTCTCTTTCTTTTTTAATTCTTCTTTAAATAAGATAAAAGTTTTTTATCGATTTTTCAATCCAATAACGATAAACACTCTTAGGAGAATTTTTTTCTAGTTCTTTAAATCTTTGATACATCTCAATACCATCTGATACGTCATGCCATAAATCAGCATAAATAAAATCATAAAAAATATCTTTCACATTATTAGCGGCATATTCAAAAGCATCCATACAAATAATCTTAATTTTGTCTTTATTAGGAAATTGAGGTAAAATATATTCTACAAATAATTTAATAATATCTTTATTCTTCTCAATAATTGTAACTTTTGAGACATTTTCTTTATTTGATACCATATATTGAAAATATCCTAAACCTAAACCATATGTTAAGACATTTCCAAAAGCCCTATCAATATCATTTTTCATTGTATTGATTTCATTTGGTGTAATACTCATCCATAATTGCCCATCTTCATAAACAGCCGGATACCTATACTTCTTATTGAAAAAACCAACCCTAGGAATTTGTTTCCCATTAGGATATAAATCTATATCATCATAGACAAATCCTTCATATTCTTGATATGTAGAATAATGAAGTTGACAATTTCCGATAGTTTTATTCATCCATTTGATATTTTTATAATATGGATTATTTTGATATTCACTTGGATCTAATTTTTTTATTATTTTATCAATATATTCATAGTATAATCGCTTATCATCTGGATTACGATGTATATCTAATTGAAAGACTGAAGATAATAATAGTTTAAAAGCTAATTCTTCACTAATACTTTCATTCTTCACATTATCAATCATCTCTTTTGTAATTATTTTTGAATGATCATTTAAATATAAACTTAACAATACAAAAATACGATTATTATCATTAACTACTTTACTCATAGACATTCACTTTACAAACATTTTATTAGTTCTTCCACTTCTTGATCAGTAGTTGACCAAGATGTTGCTAACCTTATTACAACATTTCCATCACTTAAATTTTCCCAGAAACTATAAATAACTTTTTTCTTTAATTCTTGTGATTTATCTTTATTCATCACAATAAATATTTGATTAGTAGGTGAATCAAGATAGAATTTATAGTTCTTTTCAAGAAACACTTTTTTAATTTTTGCCGCTTGTTTTATTGCGTTATTTGCAATTTCAAAATACAAATCATCAGTAAATAAAGTATCAAATTGAATGCCCAGAATGCGTCCTTTTGCAACTAAGGCACCATTTTGTTTTATAATTGGAAACATTCCGGGAATCATTTCTTTATTATGTGGAATAACCAATGCTTCTCCAAATAAAGCACCAACTTTTGTACCACCAATATAAAAAATATCTGATAAATTTGCTATATCTTCAATTTTTAAATTGTTTTGGCTTGCGGCTAATCCATATCCTAACCTTGCCCCATCAATATATAATTTAAGATTGTATTTCTTACAAGTTATACTTAATTCACTAAGTTCTTCTTTTGAATATAACGTTCCTACTTCTGTAGGAAAAGATAAATATACCATTCCTGGCATTACCATATGTTCATGATTTTCATCATTGTAATAATCCTCACAAATCTTTTCTACGGATAAAGCAGTAATCTTTCCCAAAACATTGGGAACAGTCATTATTTTGTGCCCACCCATTTCAATCGCACCTGCTTCATGGACAGCAATATGGCCAGAATCAGCAGCAATCACGCCTTGATAAGATTTTAATAAAGATTTAATAACTAAAGCATTAGTTTGTGTTCCTCCAACTAAGAAGTAAACATCACCATGAGGACAACCACATCTTTTGAGAATTTTTTCTTTAGCACTTTTCGTATAATGGTCATTTCCATATCCAGCTGTTAGTTCATCATTTGTTTGTATTAATCTTTCTAAGATTTTAGGATGACATCCTTGTAAATAATCACAACTAAAATTAAGCATAATTTTTCTCCATTATTTATTTATTATATTATAATACATTCTAGCTTTTTTAGAAATAGAAAAATTATTTTTTTATCACATTTTCTTATTTTCTTTTTTTATTTTTATTTTATCCTTTTATTTTATTTTTTTTATAGTATAATAAGTTATAAATATATTCTTTTTTATTATAATTTTAAAGGTGATATTAATGAAACTATATGAATCTGCACAAGACTATCTTGAAAGAATTTTAATACTAACAAAAAATAGCAATATTCGTTCCATAGACTTAGCTAATGACATTGGTTATACAAAACAAAGTATAAGCAGAGCTATTAGAAAATTAAAAGAAGACAACTTAATATCAATAGATGAAAATGGATTTTTGCATCTAACAAAATCAGGATACGAAATAGCATCTAAGATTTATCAACGTCACCTTGTTATTTCTCAATACTTAATGTCAATTGGTGTTTCTGAAGAAATTGCCTTAAAAGATGCTTGTAAAATGGAGCATGACATTAGTGAAGAAACATTTAATATTTTTAATAGTATTATTAAAAAAGATTAGGATAACAAACATTCACACAAAATAAAAAAATGCCTCTCAAAAGATTTAGATTAACTAAATTATTTGAGAGGCTTTTTATTTTGACCTTATGATATACTTTTTATTGATTTTCTGTTTGCGAGTTATTAAAAGCTATTTTCAATCTTTTTACAATTATTACCGCAATAAATATTGAAATAATATCCATTGGCAAAGGGATTAAGCAATAAACAACAAAGAAATTAAATCCTTCTATTGTTAATTGTAAATAATACTTCATAATTATATATAAATATACTAGTCCTATTGCATATATGATTGCTAAGCCGATAAAACAAGCAATAATCATTCTTTTATATGTTGTATTTTTTTCTACAAGTTTTCCTACTACAAATGTAGCAATTAAGAATGATACTAAATATCCAAAACTTGGTTCTAACACATAATGAAAGCCCCCACCTTTAGAAAATACTGGTAAGCCTAATAGACCAACAATAAGATAACATAAAATTGTAAGTGAGCCCCATTTGTAACCTAACAATAAGGCAATTACAAAGATAACTAATGTTTGGAACGTAATAGAAATTGTGCCTAATGGAATTCTAATAATCGATGAAACAACTAATAATCCCATTAATATTCCACTTAAAACTAGATTAAAAACAACTTTATTTTTCATAAAATTCCTCCTTTGATTTAAATTAATAAAAAAAAGAAAATTCTCGTGTTTTCCTAAAACTTTTTTAAATATTTTAATATTTTTATCCACAAAATTCAAGCAAATTAGACAATAACAAAAAAAATGTATAAAAATGATTTTCTCATTATTTATACATTTTTTATATTTTCCCTCATTGGTTATTCTTTTTCTTCTAATATTTTTTTAAATACTCTCTTAATATCACTACTTGATAAGAATGGATAAATCTTTTCAATATTTAGATTTTTTAATTCTCCATTGATATATTTATCTACTACTTTAGATAAGCATTCTTTACTTACAAATGGAGCAACTTCTTCCATTTTATATTTTTTATTTCCTTCTTCAATTGCTCTTATAAATAATGCATCACAATCTTTTGTGGAAAGGAATGGAAGGAAAGCAATAATATCTATGTCTTTTAAGCTTTCCGCATCATTTAATAAATCTTCAACTAAAGCATGAACATCTTCTTGATCTAAAAATGGTAAAACTTTAATTAGTCGATTACCTTTACTATTATCTTTAAAGGCATTTTTAGTAAAATTAGCTACCGATTTACCAATATCCTTAATGGAAGTCTCAAACTCTTGAAAAGTTTTATCGAAATACCTTCCTAATGGTTCTGTGTATTCTGCAATCTTCTTTTCAATTTTTTTATATTTTTCTTTTAAACGTTTGATTCTTTCTTGATCATTATCTTCATTCATCTCATCTTCAATTTCATCAGCAATATCTTCTAACTCATCTTCTAAGTCTTCAATTTTATCTTCTAAATCTTCAATTTCCTCAAAAAAATCTTCTTTTTCGTCATCTGATGTAAAGAATAAAACATCTTTATTTTCTAACTTCATGGCTTCTTCTTTATTGATTTGTTCATACACTTCTTTACCATCAATTATTTTTTTAATTAAAATCATTTTAAACTAAACCTCCTAAATATTTTTTTTCAGATTCCGTTAATTTTACAACTAATTCATTAATGTTTGCATTAATTTTCTTTTCCTTGATTGCTTTTAAGACAACCATTCTTTCACGAGGCGAAAATTGATAAAAGACATTTGCTAAGTTAACATCTATTTCATTATTAATAATTTTATTAATAATAAATAATCTTTCATGGCCATGAAAAATGTTTTCTTCATCAATTTCTATTTCTTCATCTAAACACAAGATTTCCTCGAAACTTACATTAAATACTTTGCAAAGATTTAATAAGGTATCTGTAGAAGGAACACTTGTACCATTCTCCCATTTGGATAATGCTTGCCTTGTAACAAAAAGAATTTCAGCGAGTTCATCTTGTGTCATATTTTTTTGCTTGCGATATTTTGCTATTTTATTTCCAACTTGAACAAAATCAATCATACTTTTTCCTTCCACTAATATTTTTTGTAGTATCTCTTTATACAATTATATTATATGCTTTTAAATCACATTTGTCACGCAACGCGATGTTGCGTTTAGTTATCTAAATATTATTCCAATTAATTATACTATATATTTTTATGTTAAGCAAACAAAAAGTCCTAGCAAAAGCTAGAACTTAGTTTTATGTAAAAACATTTTAAAGATCTTTATCAAAAGATTTTATCTTTTGTAATTTCCATCATTCCAAATTAAACTAGCAGGATATCTACCATTCCATTGTTCCCAAGTTGTTGCTCCTGGAACAACACTATATAATTTAATAGACTTAGTTTGTCCATTTAATTTAACAGTTACTGTGTATGATACAGTTGTAGTTGTGTTTGGAGCTTTAATTACACGGCCTGTATTATCAACGATTTGTGGATTATCTGAAACCATAGTAATTTCTGCTGTTGGGTAGTTTTTCATTATTTCATAGTTTAAAGCAACCATATCGATAAAATTCCACCAATAATTACCAGCTCTAAGAACTTGTGGACAATTCTTACCAGAGTATGTATTATGCATTTTTACTCTTGATAAATCTAAATTATTACGAATTAAGATATCTGCAACTAATTGGGCAGTTCTTTGTAATGTGTCATAAATATCACTTGATGTATTTACACACATTTCAATACCAATAGAGTTATTATTTCCACCACGTGAACCAATCGCTCCAATGGCCATTTGTGAAAAGCATACCCAAGTATTACCTATATAAATTTCATCTCCAACAATTTTCCAAGTTGGGCCTAAATCAGTAATATTTGCTTTAGATGGGTTCTTGATTGTCGTAGAACCATTTGAAATTGGAGCTTCTACTGATGATTTAGCACCATTAATTACCCAATACCACTTACTTCCTTCTTGAACAATGTCCCATGTAGGATAAGTACGATAATCATTAACATCAATTCCTGTTGCTTTTACTCCAGTTGCAACCCACTTAAATGGTGTACCTGTTCCATCACCAGCATGGTATGCTATATATTCTTCAGGGACTACTTGATAAATTGCGTCATTACCAACTGTATAATGAATTGATGTTCCACCACTTGCCATATTAGAAGCAATTGCTTGAACAGTTCCTGTTAATGTTGCCGTATCATGAACTGTTACAAATTCAATCTTATCATCAAAACCACCAGTGAAACGACGATCACGATGGCCATTTGAGTTTGCGGCAGCAGTAGCAGCATAATCAGTATTAACTACATATGGAGCAAATAAATATTTATTAACACTTCCATACATTGAATCATAATAACGATCAGTTCCATCGTTATATAAACACATATTTCCTGTTTCGATTGTAGCAAAATTATTTTTCGCAATTAATGATAATAATTTATCAATTGCAGCTTCAGTAGATAATGGATTAACTGTTATACCAACGATTAAAGCAAAATCAGATCCTGTGTTATCTGTAATTGTAATTTTTGCTGTACCTAAACCCTTAGCAGTAACTAAACCTTCATCATTAACTTCTAGAATACCTAAATCAGATGAAGTATAAGTATATTGAGGATTTACAACTCCTTTACCATAAGCGATTGGATTCAATTGAACTGTTTCTCCAACATTTAATACACCATAGAAATCATCTTCAAAAGCTAAATCAATTGATTCAATAGGATAAACTGTAATAGTTTTTTCAATAACAATATTCTTTACATAATCTGTAATTGTAATCACTGCTGTACCAGTGTTAGTTGAAGTTAATAAGCCATTGGCATCTACTGATACAACATCAGGATTACTTGATGAATATAAAATATCTTGGAAATGAGCATTTACGGGAACAACATTAGCAACAATTTGGTATGAAGATGATGTTGTCATTTCTGTACAAATATCATGAATATCAATTCCAGTTACAGGATTTAAGAAAGTCCACTTTGCAGTTAATGTTACTTTCTTAGTTCTAATATCACTAAGCTTCTCAACCTTATTATTATTTTCATCAAACCAACCATCAAATGTTGCGCCTAATAAAGTTGGTGTAATAAATTTGTCACCATCTTCCATTTCTAAAGTAATGGTTTGCTTACTTAATGCACCATCAAAGAAATATACTTTACCAGGATTACTACCGCAGAATGTAGTAAAATTACCATCAAAGATAACTGTCATTCCAACTTTTAATTTCAATACTTCCTTATGACATGTATAATAACCACTATATGAAGAAGAAATTGAGATTACATACTCAGCTCCTGCTGGCCAACTAGATGCTCCAGAAGTCAAGATATTGATAATCTTATATAAACCAGTATTTTCATCTTTACCAATATAAATACGATCAGAAAATGTTGCTGTAGGATCTTTAGATGAATCAGTTAAATAAACATAATTAGCATATCCACCACCCCAGAAAGTTCCATCACTGTTATTAAAATTATTGATTGTAAGACTTGTAGTAGCACTAGATTTATTAGCTAAATATAATTCATCAGAACTACCACCATTAAAATCAAATGTTACAGTTTTTGCGCCTGCTTTTGCCCAAATAGCAAATAACACTACTTCACCTTCACAAGTAGTTGGCAATGTAGTAAAGGTATCTGAAGAATTAGCTTCTTTTGCCCAACCTACAAAATCATAACCTTCTTTATAAGGAATATCAAGTTCTAATTCTTCTCCTTCAATATATTGATTAGTAGTTCCTTCACCTTCTTCAAATTGTCCACCATATAATAAATATAAAAGTTTAGATATCTTCTTATATTGAGCAGTAACTACTAAATCACTTGTGATATTGGAAAAATCTTTATCCCAACCTTTAAATAATTCGTCAGTCATTTCCGGAGCAGTTGCTTCCTCACCTTCATTAACTAATACTTCTGCTAAGACTGTGCCATCTGCATCAACGAATTTTACTGTATATTTCACTTCTACAATCGCAGGATTAACTGTAACTTCAAAACTTTCAGAAACATTTCCCGCAGTAATAGTAATTGTTACTGTTCCTTCTTTTACAGCCGAAAGAGTTTTTGAAGAAACACTAATAATACTTGAATCACTTGATGAAATTATAACTTCACCATCAAAATTTTCAACAGAAAATCCTACTTCAAAAGTATCACCAATTTCCATTGAACTTACTTTATTTGTTATTGTAATAACTACAGGAAGCTCTTCCTTAACAGTAACTTTTAGTTCCTTCTTTACATTTCCTACTGAAATAGTTATCATTACTTCACCCTCTTTTAAAGCAGTAAGAGTTTTATCTAAAACACTTACGATTGTTTCATCACTTGATTCTACTGTTGCTTCTAAACCATCTTTCACAGTAAAATCGAGTTCAAAAGTTTCTCCTACTTTCATTTCACTTACCATATTATTAATAATAATAGAAGTATCATCAGGATTATCTTCTGATGTTTTACAAGCAAACAATGCCAAACTAAAAATAAAAAACATTGTACAAACAAAAATAGACTTTAAGAACTTATTCATAATTCTCCTTTCATAAAATATTATTTATTTTCTTATTTTTTATAATTCAAATATTTTCTTTAAAACACAATTAATCGTATTTTTTGCATACCCATAAGTATAAATCAATGTATCAATACATCCTTCATATTCCTCATGGATATAAGGATTTCCAAAATCAACAAAAACAACTGGCGTGTTATATTTCATCCATCCTTGCATCATATTTCTTGCAATTAATCCCGATAAAGTAATTTGATTTGTACCAAACCATTGACTGCATCCAATCGTGACAACAATTAAATCATATTGATTCTTTTTCGCAATTTCCTTTAGTAAATTACAGCCCGGATCAATTAGTTCATCTACTTGTCCATATTTAGTAAGTCCTTTACTAAACTCACTAACTATATTTGCTTCTATTTGCTTAACAATTGCTACATGAGCAATCTTGATATTTTGCGTTCTTATTGGGATGATCGAATAAACAATTTCCATCACCTGGAAAATGCTTTGCGGTTGCAACCATTCCATTATCTTGAATTCCTTGAAGATATTCTTTTATATATTTAATAACATCCTTTTTATTTCATCATTTTCAATTAAATTGTATTTCATTAAAAACTTTCTTTCTATAACTATTATACTATTATTCTTAAAAATTGTAAAACAAAATTTTTAGTATTCTTTTTTTGGTTTACCGTATTCATATGTTTATAATCTTTATTATTTACAAAGAATACTAATTATTATATAATTATTCTATGGGTGTAACAAATGAAATTCAAAAAGATTTATATCGAAATAATAAACTATTGTAATTTAAATTGTAAGTTTTGTGAGAAAACTAAAAAACCAAAAAAGATAATACAAATAGAAGAATTCAAGAAAATAATTAGTGAAATTAAACCATACACTGATTATATCTATCTTCATGTACAAGGAGAACCTCTTCTTCATCCTAATTTAAAATCTTTTTTGGAAATTGCATATGAGAATAATATTAAAGTAAATCTAACAACAAACACTACATTATTAGATAAAAATATTGATGTCTTATTGAATAGCAAAGCACTAAGACAAATCAATTTATCTTTACAAGCATTACAAAGCTTACCAAACAAAGAAGAATATTATGATAAAATTATTGAATTAATCAATAAAAATAAAGATATTTATTTATCACTACGCTTTTGGGGTAACTTTAATAATCAAGATGTTTTAAAACAGATCAAATATTTTGAAGATAAACTAAATAAATCTATTAACCTAAATGAAACAAATAAACTAATGCCCCGAGTATTCTTCTCTTTAGAAGAAGAATTCAGATGGCCTAATTTAAATAATCCATTCAATACTGACAAAGGCAGATGCCAAGCAATCAACCAATTAGGAATCTTAGCAGATGGTACTGTTGTTCCTTGTTGCCTTGATAAAGATGGAATCATCGATTTAGGAAATATTAATAATCAATCTCTTGCTTCCATTCTTAATTCAGAACGTTACCAAAGATTTATAAACAATTTTAAAAAAGGGATAATCTGTGAGGAACTATGTAAACATTGTACATTTCATAATCGCTTTAATAAATAGAACTATTAAAAAACTGTTACATATTTTATTAATAATTGCTTTATTGCATAACTTATTAATAAGATTAGTAACAGTTTTTATTTATATTTATAAATATTTTTTTATTACAGAATATAGAGTCTCTACCTTAATGGGTTTAGATATATAATCATTCATTCCAGCATTAATTGCATTTTGTCGATCATCTTCAAATGCATTTGCAGTCATGGCAATAATCGGAATATTACTGATCTTTTTATCCTCTAGTTTTCTTATTTCTTTAGTTGCTTGATATCCATCCATTACAGGCATCATTACATCCATTAATACAAGATCATAATAATTAGGGGTAGACATTTTAAGCATCTCAAGAGCAATTTCTCCATTTTCTGCTGTTTCAACGATTGCCCCAACCATTTCTAAAAAAGTCATTACGATTTCTCTATTGATTGCTAAATCATCAACAAGAAGGATTCTTTTACCAGAAATTTTGAGATTATTATTATCTTCATTTTCGATATTCGTTTTATAATCATTGGCAATTTTTAACCTTAATGAAACAATAAATTCACTACCAACACCTAAAGTACTGTTTACCTTAATGGTTCCATTCATTAAGTCAATAATTTTTTTAGTTATTGACATTCCTAATCCTGTACCTTCAATTCTTGAAAGACTTAATCGATCTTCTCTAGCAAATGGTTCAAAAATATTTTTTTTAAACTCATCAGTCATTCCAATTCCTGTATCTTTAATTGAAAACTTGAATGAAGCCATTGTATCATCGTTACTAGGTTCTTCAATAACCTTAATTGTAATTATTCCTTTAGGGTTAGTATATTTAATAGCATTAGATACGATATTGATAAATATCTGACTTATCCTCATTTTATCACAAACAATATATTCATGGACAACATCAATCAATTCAATTTTAATACTTAAATCTTTCTCTTTTACTGTTGATATAAAAATATTCTTTAATTCATCAATAACTTGTAAAAGCGAAAATGGTTCTTCTTTAAGTTTCATCTGTCCACTTTCTATTCTACTCATATCTAAAACATCATTAATTAGGCTTAATAAATGATCACTAGAAATCTTAATCTTTTCTAAATAATCCTGTAGTTTATTTTGATCATTAAAATAATCTTTTGCAAGATTCGTGTACCCAATAATCGCATTCATTGGTGTCCTTATATCATGGCTAATACTAGATAGAAATCTACTCTTAGCTAGATTTGCTTGATTAGCTCGATTTTTTTCAACCTCTAAAGCCTTCATTGTTTCTTCTTGAATAATTCTTTTTTCTTCTTCAAATTTGACTCTTTCCATTGCTTTGGCATTCTTTACAATGAAATTTGTTAACAAAATACCAAGAACTGAAAGAATAAATATGGTAAGAACTACTAATCTTCTTGCTAATTGTTGATACTCAATAAAAGAACTACTTTGAACAGAAACGGGTACAATACAAATCAAATCATTATTAGATGATTCTAATGGCAGAAAAGAGAAATAATAAAGTTCATCTTCAACTTCAATTAGTTCAACTCCACTTATTCCATTTTTTATTTTTGCATTTATAGAATCATATTGTTCTTGTTTGATTATTCCATTTGTTAACATTCTTTTCATCAACGAATAATTATATATATATTCTTCATTTTCAATGTTTGTATAAACAACAATTCCATTTTCATCGATTGAGAATAATTGTGCTTCACCATTATAAGCATCAATGCCCAACAATGAATCAAAACCTGATTCTTCTGATAGTAATCCTATTGCTTTAAATTCATCACCATTAATTGTGAAAGGTTGTGTTGGAATCACCGACATATAATATATTCTTTTATCAGAGTCTATTCCAAAATTTATTGTTTGTGTAACTCTTTGATTTTGTTGAAACTTTATGAGTGTTGTTGTAGGAATATCAATGTATCTGCCAACTCCATTCATTGTTAAGACATAACCGGTTTCTTTAAGAAAAATAACCACTTCATCTTCATCATCAGTTATTGCAATTAAAAAATCTTCTTGATCTTCTAATTGAAAACTTCTATTACCATTTCGAAATAAATATCTTTCTATTCTTTCTAAACTATCATATGCTTTTTGATTTTGAATCTCATAGGTTTGTTCCATTTGTTCCATTATTACACGCATATTTGTTTCACCAGAACTATTTAAATATCCGTTGATACGATTTATTTCCCATACTCCTAGAAAAATTAACATGCAAATGAACGCCAAAATTGGTAACAAATATCTAATTTTTAATATTCTTTTTTTATTGTATTTTTGAATCTTCATAATTTCTCTCCTATTGATCTACTTACTTATTTCAATATAATCCTCAGGAGCATTTGGCAGAATCTTTTCACTAATTATTTTATACCAAATCACTGCTAAAGGCATTTCAATAGGCTCTATTTCTTTTTGACTTAAGTTAGAAGTAGCGAATAGTGATTCAAATGTTGTAGGAATAAGAATTGTGTATATTTCATCATCTATAATTGGTAAATTATTTATTTTAATATCTTTTAAAATATAGCCTTTTTCTTTTTCGTTTAAAACTAATTTCATTCCAGAAACAACTGGTAGTTCATACTTACTATTTATATTATACCTTATTCCGGTATCATTTAGATAAGATGAAATAAGGTTCTTGATCTCGTTTCCCTTTAATCTTGTTTTAATAAAATCAGGATTTGTATTGCCACTTTTTACTAATATTTTAATATCATTGCTCGTGTATTCACCTTCATACAAAGAAGCCGTATAAAAATAATATGGAGTAATAGCTAAATCAGCATGATAATATATCCGAATACTAGTCAATATTGATGATGCAGCATCACGACATCCTTTATCATCAACCTGCAACGAATATGTTTCATCTAGTTTGAGTACGATTTTATCGTTCTCTATTGCTTCATTAATTTTTGATTTAAAGACTCTTAATGCTTCTTCATTATCCATTTTTCCACTTACTAATCCATGAATAACTTCAAGACTCGCACTAAAAGAATTTTTAGAAGCATACCGAATGTAACAAGCATTCGTTTCTATCTGTGATTCCATTTCACGCATTTTTCCGATTGAAGAATGAACATTTGTAGAATAAGAAATCAATCCATCTCCACCAGCTATTAGTCTTTGCCCTTCCTCAGAAATAAAACAGTTAAGAATTTTCATTGCTTTATTAAGTTTATCTTTATTATTTTGTAAACTTTTATTTAAAGAAATATTTAAGGAAGGATAAGTATAAATAAAACTATCATTAGAAGTTTGTGAAAAATAAGGTAGCCTTAATAGCTCATCATTCATTAATGATTGATAACTAATCCTATCATTTGGGGTACCACGGATAATTGCTGCTTTTCTAGCTACAAATAACTCTAAAGCATCATTATTTCCCATTGCTAATTCATCTGATGTTATATTGGTATCTTTAATAAAGTTACCTACTTCATTAAAGATTTCTAACCACTGTTGATCATCAAATTCTATTTCGTCAGTTGCGTTTTCTGCATTCATTCGCCATGCAAGTCCATCAAGACTAGTAAACTTACCAATGGCCGCTCCTTGTAAAAATGAATGAGCAGCATAGTCATCTTCTAAACCAGCAACAAATGGTTTAATTCCATTATCCACTAGTAATGAACACATTTCTTTGAATTCTTGATAATTTTTAGGAACTGAAATACCATAATCATCAAGCAATGATTTATTAACAATCATTGTTTCGGGAATTCCACAAACAGGTAGCCAATGCACTTCTGAAGTATCTTCAATATAGTATTGTAAAGCATAAGGATAATATTGTGATACAATGCTATACCCGGATAAATCTAATAAATACGGACATAATGATGCTGCATCATTTTTTGAAAAACGTCTCGTTGTGATAATATCTGGCAATTCTCCATGCTCAGCTAAATACTCGTAAAGATGCAAATCATTATTACCGGCAATAAATTCGATTTCTATATCAGGACATTCCTCTTCCACAAATGATTGGAACTCATCAAATAGTTTTGAAGTCCATAAATATACTGTTAAATGATTATCCTCTTTGTTTAAAAAACATCCTGAAATAGTAATTGTTATTAGTATACTAAATAACAATAAAATTATCATTCTTGTTTTTCTCATTATCCTTATTCCTTCTTTCTTTTTTATAATATATATCGATTTAAAAAAATGATTCAATTATCCTATAATGAAAATAATATGAAATAAAATTATTAAAAATAAAAATACAAATTAATAGAATAAAAAATAAAATGTAAAATATAAAAAGTTATTTTGATTTATAGAATGTTTTCTATTTTTATTATAGCACAATAATTTTTTTGTTTCAATATTTTATCTGAATTTTTCCTACTTTTATAGAAGAGTTTTTGTAAAAAAATGTAGAAAAATGTAGAAAAACCAAGAAAATTCATTCTTGGTTTTTGTTAGCAGTTATTATAATTACAGAGTTTTACTACTTATTTGTTTTACTTTGAAATGTAATATTTGCATTCATCAAACAATAATATTTTTTACGATGAAGATTTGTTAATGTTCTTTTAAAGAAAACAACATCAACCGCTTCCCAAATAAATACCCATGCTACAATATCATAGATTTCAAGAAGTAATAAATTTCGATTTAAGGAATCCATTATTAAAGCAACTGTCAAAACAACAGCACCAATCAATAACATAATTCCCGAAATAATAAAATCTCGAATCATTTCCTTACGACAATCAATGTATTTTTCACAGTAATTATTTTTTATTGCTTGGCTATATAATTTCTTTTCTTCATCATCGATTTCATCAGAAATAATATTAATTGTAGCTTGATGCTTTATGTGATGTCTGGTAATTCTACTTTCAATAAACTCTGAAAACTCACCAGAAACAGTAGGATAACACCCAGAGAATGGAGACATAATACTATCTTCATCATTAATGACAACATCAATAATGCAGCGACCATTTTCATCATATTTATATAAATTCTTTTCAAGTTCTTTATACTTCATATTCTCACCTATTTTTCTTCAATAATCACGATATGTTTTTTCATTATTTTTAAAGCTAATAATGGATCTATACTACTAAGTAAACCCATTGAAGCAAGTAAATAATCTTTATCAAGCATATATTTAGGATTAACGGGGCGGAGTTCTAACATATGAGCTCGATTTGCAGTTACAGTTTTTAATGCTTTCACAGGATCATCATTATGAATCAATACGCCACCCGTTCCGATAACATATGCAACTTGACTTAAGTCTTTTCCTGTTTGATTATATAATACGCCTATTGGTGAATATACCTCCTCCATAATTCCGACATGACGACTTATAGCTTTATCTGAACATATTCCAGCAAATAATGTGTCAATATTTTTTCCTTTTTGGTCACTAAATACTATATCAACATGTTCATTACGGAATTTTGCTTCAGCATCAATATCAATGCCTTTATCTTCTTTATACATTCTTTTTTCCTCATTAGATAATGTCGAAGCAATACCTAATGCAGAATAACGCATTCCCAAATCTCCTTCGACTGTTCTTTTAGCGTATGGTTCTTCTAATCCTTTAATAATAACATCACTACGCTTTGCGGATGGTGAACACATTGAATAAAAGTCCGTAGTTGCACCACCAATATCTACTAAAATAATTTCTCCTAATCCTGATTCATGCATATATCCTTTTGATAGCAATTCACAAGCAGATAATACTGCTTCCGGAGTCGGCAGTATCACTTTATCAATAGTATTTTCAATCTTCTTAATTCCCTTTGCTTCAATTATATTAGTCAAAAATAATTCTCTAATCTTTTCTCTAGCACTAGGTAGATTTAAAACATTGATTTTTGGCATTACGTTTTCACAAACATAACCATTCATTTGATATTTATCAAATAATACTAAAATTTCATCAACACAGCATTTATTACCAGCAAAAACTACAGGAATCTTGATTCCTTTTTTCCCTAATGCCTCACAATTATATATTGCACATTCTGTGTTACCACCATCAGTACCACCTGCTAATAGAATAATATCAATTTTTTTCGCAATTATTAAATCAATCTCATTATTTGTTAAATGATGTGAAAAAACTAAATCAACCTTAGCACCTGCTCCTAGGCAAACGCGTTTTGCAGCTTCAACAGTCAACTCTTCTACAAGACCGATTGCTGCCATTTTTAATCCACCAGCAGCAGATGAACAAGCTATAATCTTATCAAAAGAAATCTTTTCCCCAATTCTTTGATATAATGCTTCCAAAGCATTTTGATAGCCAATAGTTATATCAGTTGCCACAGTAGTAAAATGAGCAGATGTAGCAATTACATCCTCTGTTTCTGTATCAACAGCAGTTAGCTTTGTAAATGTTGATCCAAAATCAATCATTAGATATTTGCTCATAATAAATCACCCTCTTTTACATTATTTTACCATATTTTATCTAATTTTTAAATAATAAAAAGTTAATTATCTTAATCTAGTCCTATCACTTAAAAAGACATCACCTAAAGATAGGTAATGTCTATATTATTAATTAACCTTGTAAACTATTAAACTTGTTGACGCCATCTTTAAATAATAAAACTGTAGCTATTAACAAAACAATTAAAGACAATAATATTTCAATTACTAGTATCAAACTTATATCTAGGATCTTTAGGAAACCAAACAAAACACCAAAACTAATCAAAGTAATTCCAAAACTTATTAACATTGACAATAATACAGGCAAATCTTGTTTGACTGGTTTTATAGGATTATCATAATTAAAGTTGGGTTTTAAAATATTAAAGTATAAACCTAAAAAAGCCCCCGCAGTTGCATAAATGATTGGTATAAGTGTTGCCCCAATTAGTAATAAGATATTTCCTTTCACGATTACTCCTGCTACAATCATACCAATTATTATAACTGGAATGTTAATCAAAAGGTTTAATAAAATCTTACTATAAAAAATAGATGTGGTTTTAATTGGTGCACTTTTAAGAATCCAAAATGATTTTCCTTCAAGAGAAATACTTGAAGCAGTTGTTGTTACCAAAGATACAAATAGAACATTGACCAAAGCAATTAATAAGATAAAAATATTATGATCTACCAAAACATCCATTTCTTTGAATAAATATTCGATAGTCACTTTCAAATTATCATATTGTAATGCAAACATCACAACTGCAATAATTGCCATTAAAGGTCCGACAATTGTATTCATTATATATGAAGGAAATCCTAAATACATCCTTAATTCTTTTTTAAATAACGTACTTACTTCTCCTTTTGAACCTTTAAACTTTTCTTTATTAATACTATAATTTGATTTTATTCTTTGTCCACTTAACAAACCATTGAATGTTTTGAAAAATCTACCAACAATAAAGACAAATAAAGCAAATGATCCAATTGAAACTAGAATAAATAACAATAGCATTATAATATCTTTTTCCACAATTGCTTTAAAAGCCCAATTACCTAAGAAATAAAAATTACCAAGCGTTTGATATAATGATGTTATGCTTCCCGTAAACTCATCATCAGATATATTCATCATTTTGAAATAGAATACAAAGAAGACAATCATGAATATTAGATATAAAATCGTAGAAAAAATATTTCTTGTTTTTTGACTCAAAGGAATAAAACCTAATAAGAAAGCAATAAAACTACTTGCAACAATTGGAAATAATGGCAAAAAGATTATTACTAAGATTGATGTTAATAAAATAGCAATGTCAAACCCACAAACAAAAAAATAACTAATAACTACTGCACCTAAGATTGTGAAAACAAAAATAAAATTTAATAAATATAAATTCATAATCTTAACAGCAACAATCACACTTGGTTTAATAGGTAAACTCATCAAGTTTTCATAGTCTTTTGTCTTAAAAATATAAACATTTGCTTTAGTAATCGTTGAAAGAAATGTTAGAAATGCTGATAAGACAATTGCAAATAGAAAAATAAAATCAGGAGCATTAGCGCTATTAAACATGTCAACAAAGATAAACATATATAATGTCACAAAAGTAAATATTAGTAAATAAACTAAAGCAACAACATATTCAAGTTTAATCCCTGATTTCTTCTTTTTTAATTTGTTTAGTTTGAAACTATCTAATAAACTATATTTTAATAAAGTGAAAAAATTATTCATCTGCTAACTCCAAGAAAACATCTTCTAATGATTTGTTACCCTTAACTTCTTCCATTGTACCATTGCAAACAATCTTGCCATCTTTTATAATAGCAACTTTATCACAAAGCTTTTCCGCAACTTCTAATACATGCGTTGAGAAGAAAATAGATGATCCTTCTTCACACATCTTTTTCATAATTTCTTTTACTTGGAATGCTGCTTTGGGATCTAAGCCCACAAAAGGTTCATCTAAAATCAAAAGCTTTGGTTTACGAACTAATGCACTTATTAAAGCAAGCTTTTGTTTCATTCCATGAGAATATGATTGTATTAAGTCCCCAAGGTTTTGACTTATTGCAAACATTTCTGCATATTTATCAATTGTTTCTTTACGATCTAAAGCACTAATATTGTATAAATCACAGATAAAATTCAAATATTGAATTCCTGTTAATAATTCATATAAATCAGGATTATCTGGAATATAAGCCATTATTTTTTTACATTCAATCGGACTCTTAGTAATATCCTTACCATCTATTAGAATTTGTCCTTTTTCAAATGGTAAAATTCCAACAACGCATTTGATTGTTGTTGTTTTTCCAGCACCATTGTGACCAATAAAACCAAAGATTTCTCCTTTTGATATTTCCAAATCGATATTATCCACTGCCTTTTTTCCCTTTGGATAAGTTTTTTCTAATCCTTTAATTTTAAGCATAAATAACCCCCCATAATACCTTTGATTTAATTCTATATTATTATATACTTAAATTTTATTTTTTGCAAGAAAATTCAAAAATATTTTATTTTATAGTACTTTAAAAAAGTCAGGCTTAAACCTGACTTATTAAAATTACTTATAAAGATTTGCAATTGTCTTAAACATTTCTTTATTTTCTTCAATCTTATTTTCATTACCGATAACACATAATGCATTATCGCTTAATGCTTTTGCAATCAATGGTTTTAATCCTTTTATTTGCTCAACAGTAACATTTAGTACTTCATTACGTTCTTTTTGGAAATCAGTATCTTTTAGACCTTGAATATATGCTCTAAACCCTCTTGCTCCTTTTGCTTTTGCATTCAATGGAGTATCTAGTGTTCCGATTGCACCGATGATATATTTCATAATATCGCGTTCATCCGGGTTAAATTTATCGATATATTCTACAATTTCATCAAATACTTTAATCGTTCTTTCTAAGTTAGGATCACGATATGAGCCTAAATATACATCACCATATCTATTAAATTCACATAAGCAACCATATGCTCCACCCAAAACACGAATTTGTGTCCATAGATAATCATATCTTAACGCCATACCTAAGACAAGTAAAGCACCATTATATTCCCCAACTTCTAAATAATTACCTGCTTTGCCACAGAATTGAACTTGTGATGATGTCTTTAATCCTTCATTTTTCTTTTCAATTGTGAAAGCAAATCTTTCAGGATTAACTTTATCTTGATATAGACTATTAACAAAATCAAAAACATGATCCTTATAATCATCATTATCTGCTGTACAATCAATTATTAAATTTTCTTTACGGAAAATATATTTCATTGCTTCTTTTAAATTAGCCACAATTTCATCAAATTTAGCATCAAAATTTGCTTCTAAATCTTCAATAAATGAATATTGACTAATACCATCTACAAGATCTGAATATTTTTGTGCTTTTGAATAATAACTTAAAGCACGAGAAGCAGCTACAACATGGCCTCGACCTAAGATGCTCATTTGACGACGAGATTTATTCATCGCAATGATTTCATATAAACGTTTCTTATCATCAAGTTTCGAATTATTAATGATCTCTGTTAAGATTTCAAAAACAAATGGTACTTTATTATATAATGCACGAGTAGTGATATCTAATGAAGCATATAAATCATTATCTTTTAGTTTAATAACACTAGGACTTGCACTAATTCCCCCAGTATTCATTAATATTTCTTTTGATAAATCATCATAATGATACTTTGAAGTATCAACATAGCCTAAAACATTTGTAAGCAAACCTATATAAGGAATCAATCGATTAGGAACATCTAAAGTATTAAAATGGAATGTTAAATAACCAATGCCATTAGTAAATAAATCATGTTTTAGTACCTTAACTCCACCAACTTCATCAATGCGATTAACTAATGGTTCTACTGTTTCTTTAATATCTTTTCTTGTTAATAATGGAATCTTTTCAATATCTTCTGGTCTAGAAGGTGTTGCTTGATATTCTTTTAAAGCTTTAGTATCAGCCACTAATTTATCTATTTCTTCTTCTGATAAAGATGCTTTATATTTTGCTAGTTTTTCTTCAAGTGCTTTTGATTTTTCATCATTTAAAGTATTACTTGGAGAACAAATAATATATGCAACATGATTATTGTTAATTAAATATTTTTCAATTAATTCTTCAAAATAGTTTGTTTCTACTTTTGCTTGTAGAGATTCAAAAATAGCATTTGTTTGTAAGCGATCAAATGGTCTATTTTCATCATACAACCATGATTCCATAGCATTTAAAATATACATTAATCCTTTAGGTGCATATCCAAAATCACCTTCACGATATTTAAAATCAAAATAATTTAAGGCTGATTTTAATGATTTCTTATCAATACCATTTGAAACTATATCCTTTAAGGCAGTATTAATGATTTCTTTAAATTCTGAAATCTTATTACTATCTGCATCTTTTGCAATGATGTTAAACATTGGTTGCAATAATCCGCTATCAAAATTACTCATTATATCTTTACCAATTTTCGCATCAATTAATCTTTGTTTTAATGGTGCACCTGGTGCATCTAATAAAACATAAGATAAAATTTGGAAAGCAATTGCCAATTCTGTATCTTCATATGTTCCAATTGTAGCATTATATGAATAATAAGTTTTGCCTTCTAAACTTTCTTCTTTGCCAATAGGATAAAAGATTTCTTCTGTTTTTGGTTCAGTAAATCCTTCTTGCATTGGTAATTTTGAATCAACTGTGATTTCATCAAACTTAGATAAATATTCTTTATCCAACCATTCTAATTTTTCTTCCATATCCATATCACCATATAAAGCAATATAACTATTAGATGGATGATAATAACGTCTATGAAAATTAACAAAATCTTGATAAGTTAATTCCGGAATAAAATCAGGATCTCCACCAGACTCTACCCCATATGGAGTATCAGGGAACAAGCCATGCATTGATGCACGCATTACAACTTGCTCAGGACTTGAAAAGGCACCTTTCATTTCATTATATACAACACCATTATAAATAATAGGAGCATCAGCGTTTTCAAGTTCATAATGCCATCCTTCTTGTTTAAATATCTCTTCATATTTATAAACATTAGGATAAAAAACTGCATCCATATATACTTCCATTAAATTTGCAAAGTCTTTATCATTACAACTAGCAATAGGATAAACTGTTTTATCTGGATAAGTCATTGCATTTAAAAATGTATTCAATGAACCCTTTAATAATTCGATAAATGGATCTTTAACAGGAAACTTTTGTGAACCACATAATGTAGAATGCTCTAAAATATGAGGCAAGCCTGTATCATCTGTTGGTGGTGTACGAAAACCGATTTGAAATACTTTGTTATTATCATCATTTGATAATAATAAAATACGAGCACCAGATTTAATATGTTTTAAAAGTTTTGCTTGCGAATTAATTTCTTCAATAAATTTTTCTTTAATAACTTGATATTTTTCCATCATAAACCTCCGAAAATAATCTTTATTATAAATATTTTATTATTCTTCATTATTTTTTTCGTTTTGAATACTATTAATTGTTTTCTTAATAATTGTCATTCCTTTATTAGCTTCACTAATTGGATAAAGCAGATAATCATGATTACAACCAACGCCCGTATTAAAACTATATTCAATATTTGCTTTTTCTAATTTTTCTGATAATAATTTACAATCAGGATAAAGAATTTCCCTAGTTCCCACAAAGATTGTAACATTTTTTAGTTTTGTAAGGTCACCATATAAAGGACTTAATTTCCAATATTTTAAATCTTTACCATTTGCCCAGCTTTTAGCACATACATTGATTTTTGGCATTTTAAGCATTGGATCAGTATGTAAAAAATCATTAATTCTTTCATTTGTCATTGACATATCAACCCATGGAGAGATTAAAATCAAACGATCTGGTTGTGGAAGATCTATTTCTCCAAAATGAATAGCCAAGCCTAACGCTAAGCCACCGCCAGCAGAATCACCCATCAAAATGACATTAGATTCCGGATGATTATTAGCATAGTTCTCATAGAATTCAGTTAAACAATCATATGCTTCTAAATATGTATGATTAGGTGCTAAAGGATATAGGGGAACTACAATTTCTGCTTTTGTATTCTTGGCTAACTTATTTAAAAATCGCCAGTGAAAATTTATTGGTTGGTCAACATATGTTCCACCATGTAAATAGATAATAACATTCTCAGGTTTTTCTTGTTCATTAATATAGAATACTTGCATTCCTGATTCTTCTTTTTCTTCAACTGTAAAATCAAAGTTTTTATATTCTAAAACATACTTCACATCGCCTAAAGCGACTCTTTCATCTAATTTTTTGATTACTTCTTCTTCGCTAACATCATCAATACAAATTCTTAAAGTATATTCACATAATGTTGCCATCACAGATCGATGATATACTATATAAGAAAAAGCGAACAAGAACAATATAAATATTGCAATAATACTGAGGACAATTTCGCCTTTTTTTAATTTTCTTTTTTCCATAATCTTTCCTTATTTTTTAGGGTTCAATACCTTGTTAATAAACTCGTTAACGATTGCTTTATATCGTTTTTCATCGACTAAATAACTCATTCCATGCGAAGCATCTTCGAACAATTCCAATTGGACATTGTCATAATCGCTTTTAATTTGTTCACTCATTTCATAAGGAACAAATGAATCTGCTTTACCATGAATTAAAAGAATTGGCAGTTTACACTTTTTAATTGCATCAATTGCATTGCATTCATCTAATTTAAAATGACCAAAAATTAAAGCACTCAACTTAATAAAAGGAGACAATAATTTAGCTGGCAGTTTCATATCATTTACAACTTTCAAAATAATATCTTTGGGAGATGTGTAAGGGCTATCCGCAATTATTCCTACAACATTTTTCGGAAGTTTTAAGTTTTGAGTCATCAAAACAGTTGATGCTCCCATTGAAATACCAATTAAAAATATTTTTACATCATTTCCAAATCTTATTCTACAATAATATATCCAATCAAGAACATCTTGTCTTTCTTTAATTCCAAATGATATTGTATGACCGTCGCTTTCTCCATGGGCACGATGGTCTATTAAGATAACATTGTGTCCCATTTCTAATGATATTTGGAGACCACCACAAAAGTCTCTTAATCCGCTACCTTTATATCCATGACATAAAATATCAACGGGAGCTTTATCATCTACATGATAATACTTTGCGACTAACGTTTTATCATCTTTTGATGGGATTTTAATCACTTCGTAAGGAATATTTTTCACTTTTTCAATATTTTCCTTAATTTGTTCATTAAAATTATCATATTCAGGTTTTACTAAATCAATAATTATTTTATTTTTGCTTTTCTTGCTATTATAAAAAACTTTGTAATAGATAATCCATAATCCAACAAACAAAAGAATTCCTAAAATAGCAAGAATAATTAATACTACTAAAAATGGATTCATTCTATTTCCCCTTATTTCTATATCCCAATATTTTTTTAAAACATTTTAAAAATTAGCCTTGAAGACTCTTAAAACATTTTTAAAACAAATCTTGTCAATATCTTCATCACTAAAATTGTTTTCTTTTAATTCTTTTATTACTTCATTCATCATTGAAGCATCTTTTAATTCTAATCTTTGATTAGAAATACCATCAAAATCTGAACCTAAACCAATATAATCAATTCCAATTAAATCACGAATATGTATTATGTGTTTTACAATATCTTTAATTGTAACTAAATCTTCATCTTTCTTAACAAAAGAAGGACAATAATTAATTCCGACAACTCCTCCATTTTCTTTTAATTTTAAGAGCATGTCATCTGTCATATTTCTTGGATGATCACAAATGCTACGCGCACATGAATGTGAACAAACAATTGGTTTCTTAGAATACTTTATTACATCATAAAATCCTTTATCACTTAGATGTGAGCAATCTATAACCATCCCTAATCGATTCATTTCTTTTACAAATTCAATCCCTTTTTCTGTTAAGCCATCAACAGTATTAGCAGTAAATTTAATATCCTCTTTCTTAAAATCTTTTGGAAATGAAAAATAATCAATATTAGGTGTCGCAATTTCGTTTTTGAAATTCCATGTCAAAGTCATCATTCTAACACCCAGACGATAGAAGTTACGTAAAAACTCAAGATGTCCTAAGCAAACTCCTCCTTCTTCGATTGTCAAGAGAGCAGTCATTTTATTATTATTAATATTTTTTAAGATATCTTCATAAGTAAAAGCTGGAGAAATTAAATCTTTATTTTTGTCTAGTTCTTGATAATAACGATCAATCATTTTATGACACATTTCAAAAGGTGAATAGTTTTCTTCATTCTGACGAGAAACGTATGGTACAAACATAGCAAAACATTGAAGTAAATAATCTCCTTTTTGCATCTTCTTTAAATCTATCATATTATTACTTTCTCGTAAATTATCTTCTTTACCCATTAATGCCATGATTGTATCACAGTGCATATCAATAATTCTCATATCTATCCCTCTCTTTTTGTTTAATTAATTATATCACAGTTAACAATTAAATGCTATGATTTTATACAATACAAAATTCTTTAAAATGTTATTTCTTTAATAATTTAGGTTTTTATAGTTAAATAATTTTGATTCTTTCAAGAATGATATCTTTCATTATTTTATATCCAAGTTCACGTGGATGAATTCCTTCAATTGAATATAAAGATTCATCTTGGTCAACCATTATTTCTGAAAACCTGTTTTCAAATGTAATTAATTTATGATTGTATTTTCTACAAAGTTTACGAATAATTAATACCTTATCTAATAAATCCTTTTTCATACAAACAATATTATCCTTAGTTCCTATAATAAAAGGTTCAAGGATAATTACTTCACAATTCATCTCATTTTTAATTCTTGATAATAATAAATCATATTCTTGATAAAAAATATCATTTTTCTTGCTATTAGGAAATCCATGCCATGTATCATTAACACCAATTAATAAAAATAAATAATCTGGATTAATTGCTTTAAAATCATTATCAAAACGTTCTAATAAATTATCAACTCTATTTCCACTAACAGCTTTATTAAAAACTTTAATATTATATCTTTTTAACTCTTCATTAATCAATTTAACATAAGAATCACCTAAACTATTATCATCATCACGATTTCGATGGCAATCAGTTACAGAATCACCTTGAAATAATACTACACAATTCTTCTTTATTTCTATATCTTTCATAATAACCTCATTTTTATAAATATATTTAAAAATATACAGATAAATAATTATTAAAAAGAACTCAGAAATATTCCGAGTCCTTGTATCCTTAAGCACCAAGATAAGCTTTTTTCAAATCTTCATTATTTAAAAGCTCTTTAGCGTCTCCAGACATTACAATATTTCCTGTTTCTAAAACATAGCCATAATTAGCAATACTTAATGCCGCTTTGGCATTTTGTTCAACTAATAAAATTGTAACACCTTGTTTATTAATTTCTTTTATAATATCAAATATTTCTTGAACATAGATTGGTGATAAACCCATTGATGGTTCATCAAGTAACAATATTTTCGGTTTACTCATCATTGCTCGAGCCATTGCTAACATTTGTTGTTCGCCACCTGATAATGTTCCTGCTTTTTGTTTCTTTCTTTCTTCCAATCTTGGAAATCTTTTAAATACTTCCTTTAAGTCTTCCTTAATCTTTTGTGAATTATGACGGCGGAAAGCTCCCATTTCTAAGTTTTCTAAAACAGTGAGGTTAGCAAATACTTGTCTGCCTTCAGGAACATGAGCAACACCGTACATTATATTTTTATGAGCAGGTACTCTTAGTAAATCACCTGTTGAGTAACGATGATATTTTGTTTTTAAACTTTTTATCTTTCGTGACGATAATTTACCAATTGGTTCTTCCTCATCATTAATTGCTGTTTGTAAAAACTTGAAAGCTTCTTCACTAGAACCGAATATCTCTAGTAATAAATCAGTGTTTTTTTGACCACAAAAACGATTTAATGTTCTTTTATCAGTAAGATTTGTTAAGTCAAGATTAGCAAAACTACCAGAATCAACTTTCACTAAACCAGTCAATGCCTTAAGCAATGTTGTTTTACCCGCACCATTTGAGCCAATTAAAACTACTAATTCTCCTTGGTGAACATCAAGGTTGATCCCTTTTAAAGCCTTGATGTTACCATTATATGTAACAGATAAATTTCTTATTTTCAACATAACTCTATTCTCCTAAATAAGCTGTAATAACTTCTTTGTTATTCTTGATTTCATCAGGAGTTCCAGTAGCTATTTCTTTACCGAAACTAATTACCTTAATCCATTCACATATTCCCATAACTAACTTCATATCATGTTCTATTAAAAGAATCGCGGTTTTAAACTTATCTCTAACTAATTTGATTGTTTCCATTAATTCTTCTGTTTCAATTGGGTTCATTCCCGCTGCTGGCTCATCTAAACATAATATTGCAGGGTGAGATGCTAAAGCTCTAGCAATCTCTAATTTTCTTTGCTTTCCATAAGGTAAGTTTTGAGCTTGCTCATTAACATATTCTTCTAACCCTAACACCTTTAGGATTTCCATTGCTTCATTAGTCGCTTTATCCTCTTGTTCCCAATATTTTCTTGTTTTAAAAATTCCATCAAATATTTTATATGTCATATGAATATTAGAAGAAACCTTAACATTTTCTAATACAGACATTCTTTTAAACAAACGAATATTTTGAAAAGTACGTGAAATACCAATTTTTACACGACTATGAGGATCCATCTTTGTAACATCTTGTCCGCGTAGTTCAATTGTTCCACTAGTTGGAACATAAACTCCTGTTAACATATTGAAAACTGTTGTTTTTCCAGCCCCATTTGGACCAATCAAACCTACTAATTCTCCTTCTTTGATTTCAATACTGAAATTATCAACAGCATGTAGACCACCAAAGACAATTGAAATATTATTAGCTTTTAAAACAGTTTGTGCCATAATTATTCAACCTCCTTTGGAGCTTTCTTTTTAAAAATACTTAGAATCTTTTTCCAAACCTTTTTTACTTTATCATAGAACCAATTCCAAGAAAATTCACTAGTTCCTAAAATTCCACTCGAACGGAATAACATAATTGAAACTAAAACAACACCATAGATAATTTTTGGATTATTCTTAAAGAATGGTGGAACCCATCCCATACTACAAATCCATAAGTTATATAAAACAATAATAATTGAAGCAATTACTGAACCAGTTAATGATCCAAGACCACCTAATACAACAATAATCAATAATTCAATTGATAAATCTTGCCCAAACGTTCCTGGAGCAAATGTGTTATAGTGAGCATATAAGCCACCTGCTAATCCAGCAATAAAAGCAGAGAATGTAAAAGCTAAAACTTTATATTTCTTTACAGGAACACCACATGCTTCTGAAGCGATATTATCATCACGACAAGCAAGAATTCCTCGCCCAAATCTTGACTTCATAAATGATAAAACTAAAAAAATTGTAATAACAAGCATCACGGCATATAAGACTGGAGTCCCTGCTAGTTTTGTAGAAATACCTTTACCTGTTGTTCCTCCTAAAAAATCAATATTGTTGGCAATATTTACAAATATTAATCCAAACCCTAAAGTTACAATTGCTAAGTAATCACCTTTTAATCTACCTAAAGCAATAACACCAACTAAGAAACCAAATATTGCTGTTACAACAGCAGCTATTAAGCTATCACCAACAATTAATAAGTATCCTAATGGTTGTAATCCTTCGCGAGTTGAATAAAATAAGTCTTTAAAAGTTGAGGCACCTATCAATCCATAAATTCCTTGTCCTACTAAAAAGGCAACAGTATAACCAATCAGTAAAAAACCACCATGACCTAAAGCAAATTCCCCTAAACATCCGCAAACAACATTAAGGGCTAAAGCAGCAATACTAAATATTAATATTTTTGAAATGTATTGAGGCCATTGCATATTTCCTGTATTATTAACAATAATACAAACAGTTATAAGAAGAACAATAGAAACTATATTACTAATCAGATTTCTTTTATTAATACGTTTAAATGCCATATCTTACACCTTCTCTCTGACATCTTTTCCAAGAAGTCCTGCTGGTTTAAATAATAAGATAACAACAAAAATACCATAGATAATAAAATCAGCCCAAGCCCCAAATCCATAAGTAGCAGCAAATTGATTGATTAATCCAATTAATAATCCTCCTAAAACAGCTCCAGGAAGACTTCCAATGCCACCAATAACTGCAGCAACAAAAGGATATAAGCCAATTACAACTGATCCAACATCAAATCTGAAATATCGATTACTTAACAAATAAATCAAAATACCAATTGCAGCTAAGGCAGCTCCAATAATAAATGTTAAGGAAATAATAAAGTCATTATTAATTCCCATTAGTTTTGCGGCATTTTCATTTTCAGAAACAGCACGCATGGCAATTCCAACTTTAGTTTTCTTAACAAATAATGTAAGAATCACTAATAAAATTACTGTTACAACAATTGTAATAATAAATGCTGTTTGACTATCAAAAAATTTAGGAAAAACTAATTGTTCACCTGTAATCGCATTTAAAATACCATTTAAAATATAACTAACTCCAATCGCAGTGATTAAAGCGGTAATTCGCGAAGAACCTTTCTTTCTTAAAGGTTTATAGGCAAATTTTTCAGTAATAACTGCGACGACGACACAGACGACAATTGATACTAATAAACATATTAATAATGTACCAACTGTGTTTCCTAACTTATCAATTAATAATAATTCACATAAATAATAGGAAACAAAACCCCCAATAGTAATAAATTCAGAATGAGCAAAATTAATCATTTTTACAATTCCATATACCATTGAGTAACCTAAAGCCATCAAAGCAAATGCACTACCAAGTGCCAAACCATTTTTTAATCCTTCAAAAAATAAATCCATAGGTTCTCCTTCCTCGTATATTTTTTTAAATTTTATCCCTTTATACTCATACAAGGCAGCATAAAACTATGCTGCCTTATTTTTTCAAATAAACTATTTTGCTTCTACTTCTTTACCATCTTTAAATGTAATGATTACAGCATCTTTTTGTGGATTACCATTTTCATCAAATTTAAATTGTTTTGCAGAAGTAACTAAACCAGTAAATGAACCTTCAGTTAAAGCTTCAATAACATCATCAAATTTAAATGATTGAGCTTGTTCAATAGCTTGTTTTACAATATATACTGCATCATAAGCTAATGCGGCAAATGAAACAGGAGTTTCCCCATCATATTTAGCTTTATAAGCTTCAACAAACTTCTTAACAGCTGGAGATTCAGAAGCCCCAAAGTAATGATTAGTATAGAAACATTTTTCTAAGAATGAAGCATCATCACCTGTTTTAACTTGTTGGATAACACCATCCCAACCATCACCACCATAACAAACACCAGTGTAACCAGCGCCATATAATGTAGTTAAAATATTATATACATTTTCATAATAATCAGGTAAATAAACACAATCATAATTTCCACTAACAATTGGAGCAACGAATGCTGAGAAGTTTTTATCCTTTTCACCATATGCAGCTGTTGTAACTTCTAAACTTTTTGCTTTTGCAGTTTGTTCAAATGAATCTTTTAATCCAACAGAATAATCTGAAGAATTGTTATACAATACATATGCTTTCTTAACGCCATTAGCAACAGCATATTCAGCCATATATTTACCTTGATATGAATCATAGAAACAAGCACGGAATACATTGTATCTATCATCTCTTTCTTGACCACTTTCACCAACTGTTAATTTATCAGCAGTACCAGTAGGTGTAATAACAGGAATACCAACTTTAATAGCTTGGCCAATTAAGCCTTCTGTTGCTCCGCTTGTTACAGCACCAACAACAACATCTGTACCTGCATCAAATAATTTAGTTAAATTACTACTTGCTTTATCAGGATCTGCTTCATCATTATAGAATTCAACTAATTCAAATGTATATTTTTTATCTCCGATTTTAATTCCTTCTTTATTAATTTCTTCAATAGCTAATTTGATACCTTTTTCTACTGAAATACCATAAATACTAGCTTCACCACTTAAAGGTCCTGAAGAGCCTAATTTAATTGTGTCAACGTTGTCCTTTGTATTATCATAGCTACTATTACATCCAAGACAACAAAAAACTAATAAAAACATTACAAAAAATCCAAAAAATTTCTTCATAATTCTTCCTCCATTTATTATAAATATAATACATTAACTTTTTTTAAGTAATTATATAGATTATAACATATGATTTAATCTTTTTCAATAAAAGTTAAATGTAAACGTTTTATAAAGTGGAAAATCTTTATTTTTGGAATATTTCATAAATAATAGCAATTTATTAATATCTATGCTTTTATTTTTCAAATCTTTTAATGTCTGCAACTAATGCTCGATAGAATACATCTCCAATTTGTAAATAACCATCCATTGTCGGATGAACACCATTAGTACCAATATTTTCTAATTTATTACATCTTGTATTTACTTTAACCATGGTACTTGGCATATTGTTTTCTACGTCAAATTGGGCTTTCATATCAATGTAACGACAAAAATCACGATATTCACTTCTTTCACATAATGACTCTAAATATAAATCATAATTGTAAGCTGTAGATACTTCACCAAAAACATTAGAATATGGTCCACTAGCACCATAATTTGATGCAATACCACCATTGATTGATGGACTTTGAATTCCTATTAAGCGAACCTTACATTCTGGATAATCGAAATGAATACGATTTATGATTGTAGTAATAAATGGCTCAAAATGTGAAAAATCATGGTTGAAAGGAATATATTGCCCATTCCATGTTAATAGAATATAAACATAATCTAAGTCTTCAAAACCATTATCTTTACAATATTTTTTAAAGTTTGGTCCTTTAAGTTCCTCATCATAGAAAGGATTTCCTTTTTCAAAATAATATTTCTTGACAATAATATCATCTTGATGAATTCCACCTTCCACATTAATAAACTTTTCACCAATTGCTGGTAAACATGAGAAGTTGCCAGGGCCTCGTTTAAACTTCAACTTCTTATCTTCAATTGATTCTAAAACCCATTGTAATTTATCAGATTTCCAGACACTATGTTGATCATCTTCTGTCAAGTTATGGCTATCAACTTCAATCCAAACAGATGAAGTCGTAGAAACTGCTTCATTGTTTACAAAATGTCGCCATTGCCATCCACCATAACCTTCATATCCTACTTCATGGTTATCCTCATCAATCTTTTTCATTGTTCCCACAAAATTTAAAGTATCACTAAAGCCTAAGCCAGCAGGATCACCTCCAATTTTACAAAAACGGCGATATCCTTCGTATGGCCATACACCATTAAAAGTTAGTGAATCTCCAAAACATAGAATATTTATTTTCTTCTTTGGTTTCACTGGATTTATAACATGAAGATTTGTAGAAGCTTCTTCTATCAAATCACCAAAATCATTATATAATGAGATAGTAAGTGGATAGTCTCCTTCATCATTTATTGTAGGTTTAAAACTAAAATATCGTGGATATGGTTTCCCCTTAGCACAATTTACAAATATATAATATTTATAAGGATTCATTGAGCGAATTACTCCTCGATAGAATAATTGAAACTCATCGCCTACAACTAAATCATAACTTTTTGCTAAAAATAATAATTTATCTTTCATGAAAATCTCTCCTATAATCTCTCTTTTATTTATTGAATAATTAATCATTATTTTAATAAAAATTGTTTCATAACTAAAATATAGATCAAATCTTTAATTTCTAAAGCATTGCTAATCATAAATTTATTATACATCTTTTACCAACAATAAGCAATCATAAATTAGCGGCAGCTACTGTTTTCTTGCTATTTTTATCGCATATTAATTTTTAAATTTAAATATTTTCTATCAAACCTAAAAAAAACTACTATTTTACATAGTAGCCTTTCTTTCCTTAAAAAATTTATTAGAACTTTTTATATCACTTAAATAAGACAATATCGCCATTATTATAATAGCAAAAATACTAGTAACAATAAATTTAGGAACACCAGGAATTACAAAAGGAAGCCCACTTCTTAAAAACATATAATCACCAGTAAATCCTAGTAATCTATCAATTACTTCACAATTAATTAAATGAATAAAACAACCGAGAATTGTCCATAAATAATCTTTAATGTTATGTCTATAAATCTTTGCAGAATGTTCAAAACAAGGAATTAATAATAATCCAGTATGTTGCAAAATACTTTTTAGAATAGGAAATGATAACACATCACTACAAAAGATTCCTTCAGGCATCATAAATGTTAATAATCCACCAATGAAGCCAAATAAATAAAACATTTTCTTGCCTATCTTCCAATTAGTTAAAGCAATTATTGGTAAAATAATACCACCTAAATTACAAGGATACATTGGCCACCAACATATAATATTATCTTTCTTTACAAATAAATATATTAGTCTCCAAAACACTTCAAATGATAATTGAAAGATAGCTATTGAATACAATATTATTTTCTTTTTCTTATCATTTATTTTTTTACTTTTTCCTAAGAAAATTGCTAATACTAAAAATAGTAAAACAACAGCAGTAGATATTAAATGTATTTCTTGATATTGATATTCTCCAGGAGTTCCAAGATTCCCTACCAACCAGTCTTTTAACATATAACTACATCCTTTCTATTTTCTTTCTAAATCTTTAGATAAAACTTATTAGGGATTTTTGTAATAAATAATTATCTTTTAAATATCTAAGCTGTTCATGTTTTCCTAAACTAAATATTTTTCCAATATTGGAATTATTCTTCAGTAAAAAAACAACCGACTTAAAATCTATGCCTAAAAAAGATAATTTGAAAATTATGCAATATAATCTAAAAATCACTAAATCTGATAGAGCAAACTATAATTAAATTTATCCTATCATACAAGTTACAACTAAATATCCTACATACGCAACTAACATAAAAACACCTTGCCAACGACTCATCTTTGAACGGATTAATGTTGGGACAACGGCAACTAACGTGATGAATAAACAGAATGGTAGTTCAATCATCGCAAATGAAGAAGCAATAGGAAGAGCTTTGCCAGAAATAATTGCAGCAAGTGGCATAATTAAAGTTAAATCCATAATGTTTGCTCCTAAGATATTTCCAATTGATAAACCTGATTGTTTTTTTACAATAGCAGTAATTGTAGTAATCAATTCTGGTAAAGATGTTCCAACAGCAATTAATGTTACTCCAATAATCTTCTCAGGAACTCCTGCTAATGTAGCTAAAATGCTTCCATTATCAACTAAAAGGTTAGATCCCAATACTATTGCGGCAGCACCACATACAAATTTTACAATATTAATAATTATTACTTTACTAGTAGTTGGTACTTTTTCTTCTTCTATTTCATTTACTTCTTCTTGTTCTTCATTATTCTTTTTTACACTTAAAATGTTTTCTACCATAAAAACAATAAAAATAAGTAATAAAATGACAGAGATTATCACACTAACAGATCCAGCAATTCCGGAAATAGCAATAACTGAAGCTGCTATAATTAAGATTATAGATTTTGCAAGAAAACTGCTCCTTTTAATCTTACCTGGCATGCAGATAAATGCTATTGCGAGTATTAAACCAATATTAGCAATGACACTACCAACTGCATTACCAATAGACATATCAACTTTGCCTTCTGTTGCTGCCATAACAGAAACTAATAATTCGGGCATAGTAGTTGCTACACTTACAATAGTTGCCCCAATGATTATTTTTGGGACTCCACTTTTTTCTGCAATCCATGATGCTGCATCTACAAAGAAATCTCCACCTTTAATAACTAAGATTGCTCCGATAATAAATAAAATAATTGGTAAAAAGACATCCATAAAACTCATAAATATACTCTCCTAAAAAAATAAAAACCCAAGTATTAAAAAAGCATACTTAGGTCAGAAACTCAAAAGAATTTGACTTCATGTACAACTTTTTTGTTATACATGAGTCTCGCAATTTAAAGCAAGCCAGACTAAATAGCCAGGATGTTGACTTGCTGCGTAATATTTACGCCTGCTACTCCCTCACGGGTAATTTGCACGTAATTATTATAATGATTTATTGAAGAAAAGTCAAGAAATATATAATATTTTGTAAAAAAAAGCTAACCATAAATTAGTTAGCTTAATTAACATTATTAAATAGATTAAAATAACCCAACAGTTTTACCATTAATTACATTCATATTGTTAGCAGCAGGCACTTTTGGTAAACCTGGCATTGTCAGAATGTCACCACTTAAGGCAACAATAAATCCAGCTCCAACTGAAGGTTTTAAATCTCTAATTGTTATTTTAAATCCTTGTGGACGTCCTAATAATAATGGGTTGTCAGACAAAGAATATTGAGTCTTTGCCATACATATTGGTAAATCTTTCCAACCATTACTTGTAATCTCTTTGATTTGGTTTTTAGCGTTTGTAGTAAAATCTACTCCATCTGCTCCATATATTTCTTTACAAATAATAGCAATTTTTTCTTCTATAGATAGATTAGTTTCGTATAATGGTTTATATGTTTTACTACCATCTTTTAAGGAAATTGTTTCTACAACTTTCTTGGCAAGTTCAATTCCACCTTCACTTCCCTTTGCAAAAACTTCAGATAATGCAACAGGATGATTATTATCCTTTGCCCATTTTTCTAAAGCATTAATTTCTGTTTCAGTATCAGATAAAAATCTATTGATGGCAACAACATATGGAAGATTGAATTTCTTAACATTTTCAATGTGTTTATCTAAGTTTTCAATTCCTTTTAATAAAGCTTCTAGATTTTCTATACTTAAATCAGCTTTAGCTACGCCACCATGCATTTTCAATGCTCTAATTGTTGCAACTATTACTACACAAGATGGATGAAGGTCAGCAGCTCTGCATTTGATATTCAAAAACTTTTCAGCTCCCAAATCTGCTCCAAAACCTGCTTCTGTCACAACATAATCTCCCATCTTTAATGCAGCTTTAGTTGCGATAACAGAATTACAACCATGAGCAATATTAGCAAATGGTCCGCCATGAATTAAAGCAGGAGTATGTTCTAATGTTTGCACAAGATTTGGCATTAAAGCATCTTTCATGATTAAAGTAACTGCACCTGTTGCTTTAATATCATTTACTGTAACTGGCTTATTATCATAAGTATAAGCAACAACCATCCGACCAATTCTTTGTTTAAAATCTTCTAAAGAAGTAGCCAAACATAATACTGCCATTACTTCTGATGCAACCGTAATATCAAAATGATCTTCACGAGGTTGTCCATTAGTTTTTCCACCTAAACCAACAACAACATTTCTTAAAGCACGATCATTCATATCAAGACAGCGATGCCATATAATTCTTGTCGGATTAATTCCTAATTCATTACCTTGATGTATATGATTATCAATCATTGCCGCAATCGCATTAGTTGCAGTAGTAATTGCGTGAATATCGCCTGTAAAATGCAGATTTATATCTTCCATAGGAATCACTTGTGCATAGCCACCTCCGGCAGCACCTCCTTTAACACCCATTACAGGCCCAAAGCTTGGTTCACGTAAAGCAACTACAGTTTGAAAATTTAATTTATTTAAAGCATCAGCTAAACCAATTGTTGTAGTTGATTTTCCTTCTCCTGCTGGAGTAGGATTAATAGCTGTTACTAAAATAAGTTTCCCATCCTTTTTATTACTATTTAATTTATCTAAATGAATTTTCGCTTTATAATTTCCATATAACTCTAAATCATCTAAACTTAAACCGACTTTCTTGGCAATTTCAGTCACTTTCAAAATTTCAGCTTGCTGAGCAATTTGTAAATCACTTAACATATTTCACCTCTTATATTTTTTATTTAACTCCAAATAGTAAATCTACATATGTTGGCATTGGCCAATAATTAGAATCTACTTTTGTTTCAACTATATCAACTACTTCTCTTAATTTGTTCATTGATGGAATAACTTTATCTCTTAATACTTTTGCTTTTTCATAAACATTATTTATTTGATGAGCATAATCAATATCAAAACGCAAATTATTAATCAAGAATTTCATCTTTGCTAATAACTCAGATAATTCTTTTACGTCTTCTAATAAATATGAACATTTAACTTCAATTGAATTTAAGTTATTAACTGTTTGCGATAACTTATGCAAATAAGATATTGCAGCAGGATAAATTTGGTTATTTGCCATTTTATGTGCTGTTTGAGCTTCTAAGTGAATAGTCTTACAATAATTTTCTAGTAATACTTCATATCGTGAAT
>JAEDHQ010000006.1 GCA_016296945.1 Bacilli bacterium
AATATGCATATGAGTATCAACAATCATAATATAAACCTCTAATCTATTATTTATTATACCATAAGTTGCTTTATAAATCTATACTTTTAACTACTCTATAATTGTCAATAAATACATAATTAATTTTTTTGTCATAAAAAAAATCAAACATTATCAATAAAGATAATATTTGATTTTTCGAAGGATTGAATAAAAATATGAATATAGATCTTAATCTTTATATTTAAATTCTTTATTAGTTTCTTTTACTTTATAAGTATAAACTGTTTCGCCTGTTTCAGGATCAACACTTGCTTTAGCTTTTATTGTATAACTTGTTGTATCTGTAGAATACTTAATTTTAATTTCATTATTTTCTTTTTTAAAATGATAAGTTTCACGATATCCATTTTCAGTAGTTCTAAATTCTAATTCAATTTCTTTTCCGTCTTCTACTTCAAATTCTAACTTAGAAAATTTTTTACCATCTTTAAAGATTAAATATTCATATTCTAATTCATTATCTTCACTTTCTTGACTAATAACAACATAGTTATCAGAATCTAAAGTGATTTTAATTTCCATTTCAAATTCATTATTTTCGATTTCTTTTTTGCCTTTAATTTCATATTCTACATCATCGACAATAGCAATACCAGTTAAACGATATTCTTGTTCATTTTCTTCATTATCATCATCTTCATGATCAGAATGAACTTCATCATTTAATAACTCTTGATTAATGTACAATGTATAAGCAGTAACATTACCAGCTAAATCCTTTGCACTAAAATTCAATTTTGTTTCATATCCTTCACGATCAGATGCTTCTTCTGATAATAAAATTGGACCATTATCAGTAAACATCATTTCCATCATTTGTAAATAACTATTTACTTTTTCCATATCAACTTCAGTATTTACATCAGTTGATAAATTTATTAATGAACTACTTTCACTAGTTGATATTAAACTTTGAGAATTATCACCAAGAGCAATTGCTGATGTTAACGCTGAAAAACCAAAGAAATTCTTGTCATTTGAAAAAGTTTTATTAATGTTTGTTGCAGGAGTGCAACCAACTAAAACTGCTCCTAAAATAATAAATACCAATAAATTAATTAATTTTTTCATATATACCTCCTTGGAAATACTTTTCCTTTCATTATATATACAAACAAAATCAATTTTTATTGGTATTATTTTATAATATTTATTCTTATTATTTATTAATGAAGATATTTATACCATTTTTAAACTCATATCGGTATTGCTCTTCTTCTTCAAATATTTCTACTTTTCCTTCATTATTATTAATTTCATATTCGACTTTTACATGATCATCAAAAAATGAAAACTCACAGTTTACTTCATTATTTATTGTTTCACTTTCTAATTCTATAACTGTTTTGCCTAATCCTTTAGTTTCATATGAAATATCAAACTCTTCAATCACTTTTCCATTTTTATAATATTCATATGAATATTCATTTTCTTTTTTCTCAATTTCTTGTTTTACTACAAAATACTCTGTATCTGTTATATACATTATTAATTTTATTTCACATTCATCTTTTTCGATTTCTTTAAATCCTTCTACTCGATATTCCGTTTTATTTGTTTTAATAATACCATTAATTCGTGAATCAATTTCATCAAAATCCTTGTCTTTATCATTTTCATTAATAATTTCTTCCGTGAAATATAAAGTGTATTGATAACTTTGGCTTAGAATTCTAGAAGAAATAATAATCATTCTTTGATAACTTGAATTATCAGAAGCTAATTCTTGGTATTCAATTTTCTCTTTATTTAAAACATTTATAGCAGTTAAATAATATTCATTTATATCTTCTGCTATTTCCTGATATTTGCTATTATCTAAACCTAATAAACTAATTGCTCCTGTAGAATCAGCATAATTAAATAATGTCACTGCTTGCAAAGCAAATGTTTGATGAGACTTACTAATACTATTCTTATTATGTACATTATTATCACTTAACCCAAGCACTACAAATAATCCCAAAATAAATACTGTTAAAACTAATCCCACTTTAAAAAAATTTGTTTTTAGATTAATAAATATTTTCTTTGATTGATTCTTACTATTATATACTTCATTACTTGTATTATCTTGAAATTGATTTAATGTCCTAATTCGTTCGATAACATTTTTAGAAATATTAGGTACTTCTAATTGCTTTGTTTGTGTTAAGATTGTACTTTTAATTTCTTTCTTATTTGCCATCTTTATCACCTACTTTGTCTCGTAATTTCTTGATTGCACGATTATATATCCATAGAACAGTTCCTAATGGTTTGTTCATCACCTTTGAAATCTCTTTGAATTTCATTTCCCCGACAATATGCATTGTAACTACTTCGTGATCATCACCATTAAGATAATCAATAATTCCTAGTTCTACTGTTCTACTTTCTGATTCATCCTTATCATCTTTTATAGAAAGAACTAATTCATCATCCAATTCTACTTTTCTATATTTATTAATTTCATTAATTGCTAAATTCTTAGCAATCTGTGCTAAATATGGAGTTGGATTAGCATTAAGCGATACTGATTTAATATTTTCAAGGAATTTTACATAAGTATCTTGCATTAAGTCTTCTATTAATGATTTATCTTTGATTATTTTTGCAATCATAATATAAACCAATCGATTAGTCATTTCGTAGAATTCATCAAATGATTGGTAATCATGTTCTTTGAATTCTTTTATTATCTCATTAATTCTTACTTTTTTCATAACATATTCCTTCATAATATATACAATGATAATGATTATTTATTGGATTTAATTATAATTTATTATATAAAATTTTTTTTAAAAAGTAAATAAAAAACCTCTATCGTTTCCAATAGAGGTAATTTTATAAATTATAGATTATTAAATGATTAATTATTTAATAATTTTAGTAACGTTACCAGCACCTACTGTACGTCCACCTTCACGAATAGAGAACTTAGTTCCTAATTCGATTGCGATTGGGTGAATTAATTTTACAACTAATTCAGCGTTATCGCCAGGCATAATCATTTCTACGCCTTCTTTTAATTCAATAACACCTGTAACGTCTGTAGTACGGAAATAGAATTGAGGACGATAGTTTGTGAAGAATGGAGTATGACGTCCACCTTCTTCTTTTGTTAATACGTAAACTTGTGCTTCAAATTCTGTATGAGGTGTAACTGAACCAGGTTTAGCTAATACTTGACCACGTTGGATGTTTTCACGAGCGATACCACGTAATAATGCACCAATGTTATCACCAGCTTCAGCTTGGTCTAATAATTTTCTAAACATTTCAACACCAGTAACAACTGATTTTTGAGTAGGTTTAATACCAACGATTTCAACGTTGTCACCAACTTTAACTTGACCACGTTCAACTCTACCAGTAGCAACAGTACCACGACCAGTGATTGAGAATACGTCTTCTACAGGCATTAAGAATGGTTTATCAGTTTCACGAACTGGATCAGGGATATATTCATCAACTGCAGCCATTAAATCTAAAATAGCTTGAGTGTATGCTGGATCACCTTCCATAGCTTTTAATGCAGAACCACGGATAACTGGGCATTCGTCTCCAGGGAATCCATATTCTGATAATAATTCACGAATTTCCATTTCAACTAAGTCTAATAATTCTTCATCATCAACCATATCGCATTTGTTCATGAATACTAATAATTTAGGAACACCTACTTGACGGCTTAATAAGATGTGTTCACGAGTTTGAGCCATAGGACCATCAGTTGCAGCAACAACTAAGATAGCACCATCCATTTGAGCAGCACCAGTGATCATGTTTTTAACATAATCGGCATGTCCTGGGCAGTCAACGTGTGCATAGTGACGTTTTTCAGTTTCATATTCAACGTGGCAAGTGTTAATCGTTATACCACGAGCTTTTTCTTCTGGAGCACCATCGATTTGGTCATAGTTCATAGCTTTGTTTTTTGGGTTAGCTTCTGCTAAAACTTTAGTGATTGCAGATGTTAAAGTAGTTTTACCATGGTCAACATGACCGATTGTTCCGATATTAACGTGCATCTTCGTACGTTCAAATTTTTCTTTTGCCATTTTAAAAATTCCTCCTAATTTTTATATATATATTTTATTATAATTTTTAATTTTTTGCAAGAGTAATTTACAGATTAACTGCGTTTTTTAATAACTTCTTCAGCAATATGTCTTGGACATTCTTCATAATGTGAAAATTGCATTGTATAATTTCCACGTCCTTGAGTGTTACTTCTTAAAGCAGTAGCATATCCAAACATAGAAGCTAAAGGAACAAAGGCATTAATGCGGTGGAAACGAGCTTGTACTTCTTGAGAATCAATACGTCCACGCTTACCAATAATGTCTCCGATTACATTACCTAAATATTCGTCTGGCACTTCAACAACAACAGACATAATAGGTTCTAATAATACAGGATTACATAGTTTAGCAGAATTCTTAAATGCTAAACTACCAGCAACTTCAAATGCAATAGCACTTGAGTCAACTTCATGATATGAACCATCAAACAATGTAGCTTTAATATCAATAGTTGGATAACCAGCTAAGTTACCATTTGCTAACGCAGATTCAATACCTTTTCCTACAGAACCAATATATTCTTTTGGTACAACACCACCAACGATTGCATCAACGAATTCAAATCCTTTTCCTGGGTTAGGTTCAAAACGAACTTTAACATCACCATATTGTCCATGACCACCAGATTGACGAACAAACTTACCTTGTACTTCAGCACTTGTCTTAATAGTTTCACGATAAGAAACTTGAGGCATACCTACATTACATTCGACGTGATATTCACGTTTCATTCTATCAACAATAATATCTAAATGTAATTCACCCATACCAGAAATAATAATTTGTCCTGTTTCATGGTTAACATTTGATTTAAATGTTGGATCTTCCTCAGCAAGTTTTTGCAATGCTGTTGTCATCTTATCTTGGTCACCTTTAGTCTTTGGTTCAACGGCAACACTAATAACAGGTTCAGGGAACACCATTGATTCTAAGATAACATCACTATTTACATCGCATAATGTATCACCAGTAGTAGTATTTTTTAAGCCAACTGCTGCTGCGATATCACCAGCATATACTTCCTTTATTTCAGTACGGTCATTTGCATGCATTAATAAGATACGACCAACACGTTCTTTTTGATCTTTTGATGAATTATATACATAAGAACCTGCTGTCATTGTTCCAGAATATACACGGAAGAATGTTAGCTTTCCAACATAAGGATCAGTCATAACTTTAAATGCTAAAGCAGAGAATTTTGCATCATCAGATGGTTTAATTTGTATTTCTTGTCCCTTCTTGTTAGTCGCAGTTAAAGTAACAACATCAATAGGAGAAGGTAAATAATCAATTACAGCATCTAATACGAATTTTAAACCTTTATTCTTAAAGGCAGATCCACATAATACTGGGAAGAAATCCACAGATAAAGTAGCTTTTCTAATTGCACGTTTAAGAATATCAGTTGGTATTTCTGCTTCTTCTAAATATAACATCATTAATTCGTCATCAAAATCTGCAGCAGCAGAAATTAATTCTTCACGACGAATTAAAGCATCTTCTTTTAAATGTTCTGGAATTGGAATTTCAACGTAATTTTCTTCAGGTTTACCATCAAAATAATAAGCCTTCATATCGACGATATTAATAATACCATCAAAATTACTTTCAGAACCAATTGGAATTTCAATTGGATGAGCATTAGCTCCTAATCTCTTAATAATACTATCAATTGCGGCATCATAATTTGCGCCTGTTTTATCCATTTTATTTACATAGACAATACGTGGAACTTTAAATTCGTTTGCTTGTCTCCATACTGTTTCAGTTTGAGGTTCAACACCTGCTTGAGCATCTAAAACTGTAACAGCGCCATCAAGAACTCTTAATGATCTACTAACTTCTACAGTAAAATCAACATGTCCTGGAGTATCTATTACATTTATTCGATGTCCCTTCCAATAAGCAGTTGTTGCGGCAGAAGTTATTGTAATACCACGTTCAATTTCTTGAACCATCCAGTCCATTTGAGCAGCACCATCATGTGTTTCACCCATCTTATGGATTTTCTTTGTATGAAACAAAATTCTTTCTGATACAGTTGTTTTTCCGGCATCAATATGAGCCATTATTCCAATATTACGGGTATTTTCTAATGATGTTTCACGAGGCATACGTTAACTAGCCCTCCTACCATTGATAATGAGCAAATGCTTTATTAGATTCAGCCATACGGTGAGTATCATCACGTTTCTTAACTGAATTACCAATACCATTTGATGCATCAATAATTTCGTTTGCTAATCTTTCTTCCATAGTCTTTTCTCTTCTTAATCTAGAATATTGAGTTAACCATCTTAAAGAAAGAGTTAATTTTCTTTCAGGTCTTACTTCTACAGGAACTTGATAGTTAGCACCACCAATACGGCGAGCACGTACTTCTAGTTGAGGAGTAATATTTGCTAATGCTTCATTAAAAACATCTAATGCAGGACGACCTGTTTGTTTTTCTATTTTTTCGAATGCTCCATATAAAATTTGTTGAGCAACTCCTTTTTTACCATCTAACATAATGTTGTTAATTAAACGAGTAACAACTTGTGAATTATAAATTGGATCTGGTAAAACCTTTCTCTTTGCTATATGTCCTTTACGTGGCATATATATGTCCTCCTTTCAAAAATTTTAGTAAAAACTAATAAAAATATTCTTTTAAATTCTCTTTTATAAATTAATAATAATTAATTATCTCTCTTAGTACCGTATAAACTTCTTCCTTGTTTACGTTTGTCAACACCAGTAGTATCTAATGTACCTCTAATAATATGATAACGTACACCAGGTAAATCCTTAACACGTCCACCACGAATTAAAACAACGCTATGTTCTTGTAACTTATGTCCAATTCCAGGGATATAAGCTGTAACTTCGATTCCGTTTGATAAACGAACACGGGCGTATTTACGAATTGCTGAGTTAGGTTTTTTAGGAGTCATAGTTGTAACTCTTGTACAAACCCCACGTTTTTGTGGAGACTCAACTGTAGTATACACTTTCTTTAATGAATTATAGTTAACAGCTAAATGTGGTGATTTAGACTTTTTAGTTTTTAATTCACGAGGTTTTCTAATAAGTTGATTAATAGTAGGCATCTTTCGTTCTCCTTTCTCATTTATTCGCCACAATACCAGGCGTTTCAATGTGGTACAAATATATGTTTTGAATTACTTCAAAACTACATTCATTTTTATCCTCAATTATTATACTACTTTCAAGTAGAAATGTCAAGCATAATTTTTAAAAATAAAGCTGTTTTAGTAAGTTTTGAAGATGAATTTACTTATATCAATTTATCATCTTTATTTATTGTTGACAAGTTTTTAATATTAATACAAAAAAAATCGTTCCTCTATCAGAACGATCATAAAGTGTTTTATTATCCGTGTCTTATTTTTTTCCATGTTACCTTCACAAACAATGCTAAAGCTGTAATCGGTAAAAAAATAGCCATATATATTGGAAACATTAGCATATAGAAAATCTTTTTACCTGCTTTACAATCTAAATATTTCCAACATTGTATCATAACTACAAATCCTGATATTAATGCAATCAAAATTGGAAATAGCAAATCTTTTATAGAAATATATAAGCAATTATCAAAATAATACCAAAAATCAATACCACTAAATAGATACATAAACGTGCCACTTAATAAAAATATTATCACCCAAATAAACGATAGTGCAGGCATTGGTAAAATATGAACAAACATTCCCCATTTTGAAAGGGTAAATTTTTTCATCATACTAACAAATAAGTTCATTCCTCTTTTTACAAATACTTGATGATTCCCTTTACTCCAACGTAATCTTTGATTAAAAGAATCTTTTAGTGTATGAGGTTGTTCATCAAAAAACACAGCATCTTCACAAAAAGCGATTTTTTTATTATCTGCAATTAAAGCAGTTGATAATTCAATATCCTCAACTAAAGTATGATAAATCCATCCATTATTATTTTCAATAATACTCTTATCAATTAAATAGCCAGTTCCGGAAACATATGTGCTAGAGTTAATCTTTGCTCTAACATGATGTACTTGACGAGATTCACGTAAGTACATATAAGATGCTCCCCCAGCAATCCATGAATCTCCAAAATTCTTTGGCGCACGAAAACCAGTAATTGCAGTATTTCCAGCATCATAAGCTTTATTGATTTCCTTTAAAAAGTTCTTATCCAATAGATTATCAGCATCGAATATAATAAAAGCATCAATATTTAAGTCTTGATAATCTTTTAAAATATTTTTAAAAGCAAAATCTAATGCGTAACTTTTCCCTTTTTTTATTTCATCAGTTCTTTCAAAAACTATCGTTCCTTTTTCAATGGCTATTTCTTTTGTTTTATCATTACAGTTATCAGCAATAACAAAAATGTGAACTAGTTCTTTAGGATAATCTTGTTCTTTAATACTATCAATTAACGCACCTATTACTTTTTCCTCATTACGGGCCGCAATTATTATTCCAAAAGTATGATTTATCTTTGCTTCAGGATATTTTTTCTTTGGAAAAAATATACTCATAATCAAGAAAAAGACTTGATTTAGATAAAATATTCCCAAAGCTGTCATAATAGCTGCATTAATGACTTTTAAAATATTAAGGATAGATTCCATAGTTTCGATCTGAATATCCATTAACATATTTATACCTCACCTATCATTATTAATTATATCATTTTTTCTTTCTTTAGTAAATTAATAATTATCTTATATTACTTAAAATAATAATAAAAGATGAGCAGTTAAGCTCACCTATCTATTTATATTATTTGCAGCTTCTTTTGCTGCTTTCTTAGCAGCTTTTTTCATTTTTCTCTTATATCTACGACTATGCACATCAATAACTTCTGTATCTTCAGGAAGTTCTTCTAGCCCTTGACATAAGACATTTGGATCAGCATGGATTTTCTTCATTGTTTTTAATGCATTTACAAAGTAAAATCCATCACAGAATCTCTCATCAGTCACAACATCTAAAGTCATAACTTTACCAGGAACAATTTCTCCATTATCTACTACAGGAACCATTTTTTCTTTTCCCATTGAGATAAATAAACCTGTTGTTCCAAAATCATATAAATGATGATAAATAGATTCACCCTTAATTGATTTTAAGTTAGTTATAAACAATGAAGTATGAAATGGGCTTAATTTTAAAATGGCATTTGGTAACATTCCATGTTTATCCATAAACTTTAATGTTCCAACCGCAAATTTGATGATGCAATTTGGAATAAAAGTTAATACACGTGCTAATTTATCTGTACCGTTATTTGCTTCAATTCTACTATTCTTTTTAATTGCTTCATCTACCATATCTTTGATTTCATAAATGCTTTCTTTACCAGTAAAGCAAAGCTTAACTTGAGAATCCCCAGCATTAGCACTTAAACTCTTCTTCACAACAAATGAAATATAAATCCCATTACGATGATAAATTCTTCCATTCATCACAAATCTATTAAGACGAGGATACATTGCTATTAATCTAACTCCTGAAGCAATAACTAAATGCATATAATTGAAATGATGTCCTAATTCTCTTTGTTCAATAATAAATTTATCAAAAGCTTCACATCGGGCATCATAACGACATAAGTTTTGTGAATCATGTCGTGATGACATAATGTGAGGCATAATTTTTTGAATTGGATCAAGTCCTTTTAATTTTTTTCCATCAGCTCTAAAACCAAACATAAATAATCTGATAACATAATCCTTAAAAGATTATATTAATTTCCTTTCATTTTTATACCATATTTTACACTTTATTTCATCAAACATCAATGCAATTATTAATACTTTAAAATTGCAAATGTATTATTATTTATCTATTTTTTAGTCTTTCAAACGCTAAAAGTACTTCCGCATAAGTCTTTTGACTAACCATTAACACTTTTTGTTGAGAATTTGTTTTATTAGAATAAAAATCAACTTCAATCGAAACAATTCCTTTTTTAATTCTCCAAGGAGTTGAAATAGTACCCATTGATACAATGCTTGTCCAAGGTAAAATAACAGTTCTCTTTGTTAAGCACCCATTTGAAAGATATAAATTTTTTTGATCATAAGTTATTCCTTGATGCTTTTTAGTCGGAATACTTAATAAAACAATAAATAATATTATAACTAATAATATAATTAAAATAATTATTGCAGTAGTTGTACTAATAAAAGCAAAAATAAATGGTAAAGCAATCAAAGAAAGAATAATCGAAGGAATACTAAAAAAATGAATAAATGATTTATTAGCAACATTGTTTTCAACATCCTTATATTCGCAATTTAAATCTAATATTTTGATTATTTCTTTTACTTTTTCAATACTTTGCAATGGGATTATAAAATTATTAAACTGGTCATCGGTTTCTGTATTACATAATCCAACCATCTCAACTGCTACTGTTGCATATCCTCGTTTAATTTGTACAACATCTTGTAATAAAACAATCCCTTTAATTCGATTTCTTGCAATTGTATGACGATGCTGTGTAAAAAATCCATAAGAAACAACTAATTCAGATTCATTATATAATAATTTAAAATCATAATACTTTAAGTAATATCCTAAATCAACAAACATTGTACTAACAGACACAACTATAAAGAATACAAAAATAATGATAAATAAAGTTGCTAAAGAAAATCCATCTACAATTGAAAAGGCAACTATTGAAAATAAAGTGATGCCAAAAAGTATCATTGAATATATTCTAATTGAAATAGAGCCAAACACTAATTCTTTACGCACCTTTTTATTATAACAATCCTTTATTTCTTGATGCTTGATTTCTTCTTTATGGAATACTTCATTTTCTATTTCAGTATTACTTTCGCTAACTTTAATTCCTTTTTTTGCTAAAGAGATATTCTTCTTAATATCTTGTTCTAATTTTTCTATTTTTTCTTTTGTATCTACAATTTCTATTTCATTAATAAATGAATTAGCCGCATTACCCGAATCAATATTTAAACTAGATAATTTAAATAAACGCATAAAGATATTACGTTCTACCGTTACGGCATGCATTTTGTTATATGGAACTACTTTTTTATTTTTAAATATTATTCCTTTATTGAGTGTTAATGCTTCATCATTAATTTGATAAGATATATTCTTCCAATAGCAAATAGAAAAGACAAGAGCGATTGCTTCATATACGATAAAAACAATCCCAAGTCCTAGCAGCAATTTCTGTGAAGAATCAATACCAAAAAGACCAGAAAAGATTTCATCTTCTTCATCACTTAAACACATATTTAAAAATATGAATAGAATTGCGAGAGAGAATAACGAAGCAATCGTAAAGATATATTTGATATACTGCTTATTATACTTCATTTCTTCCATTACTATTCACCTTTATTCTTATCAGTAACTAACTTTTTAATTCTTTCTTTTACATTGTTTACTAATTCTTCAACTTCTTCTTTTTTAAATCCAGCAATATAATGATTAGATCCAGCAGTGCTTATATCTAAACTAGCAATTCCTAATGCTAATTCAATTGGTCCTTGAGAAAAACCAATATCTTGAATTTGTACCATTGGAATTACTACACTTTCAATAAAGATAATGCCATGATAGAATACAATTTCATCTTCTTTAATCAAATATAAATATTTTTTATACTGCAATTTGGGAAATATAAATGTATTAACAATTTGTAATAATATCAAAATTGAATATAGAATTACTGCGCCTAAATATAAACCAAATACATCTTTAGGAATAAATAAAATAGCATTTATATAACCAATAGCTAAAATCACAAGAAAAATTAATCTTGATATAAACCATTTTTTCTTTATTTTTTCATTAACATTTTTAAATTCCATAAATTCTCCTCCACCCTTACTACATTATTATATCATTTTTAATAAATAAAGTAAAATAAAAGATAAGAGAAAACCCCTTATCTTATTATTTTACAAAAATTATTCTTCTTCTGTTGCTTTAATTTTGTAATCAGCAAAAGCAAGACCAGTACCAGCAGGAATTAATCCACCAATAATGATATTTTCTTTCAATCCTTCTAATGTATCCTTCTTACCACGGATTGCAGCTTCTGTTAAAACTCTTGTTGTTTCTTGGAATGATGCGGCAGATAAGAATGAATCAGATTTAAGTGAAGATCTTGTGATACCTAACAATAATGGCTTAACAATTGGAGGATTCTTACCTTCTCTAATACAATCTGCCATATATGTTTGTAATTCACTACGAGAAATTTGAGATCCTGGCAATAAATCTGTATCTCCTTCAGATAATACAACTACTTTACGTAACATTTGTTTAATGATGATTTCAATGTGTTTATCAACGATATCTACACCTTGACCACGATATACTTTTTGAACTTCTTTTAAGATATATTGTTCAACAGCTTCTACAGAAGATACTTTTAATAATTCTTTTGGATGAATTAATCCTTCAGTTAATTTATCTCCCGCTTCAACATGATCGCCAACCTTAACAGCTAAACGTTTACCTGCATCTGTTGTATATTTCTTTTCATCATTGATTGCTTTATTAGTAACAGTAATATCATAACGATTATCTTGAATTGGAACAATACTTGTAACTTCACCCTTAATTTCAGAAATGATTGCTTTACCCTTTGGTTCACGTGCTTCAAATAATTCTTGAATACGAGGAAGACCTTGAGTAATATCATCACCACCGGCAACACCACCACTATGGAATGTTCTCATTGTTAATTGTGTACCAGGTTCACCAATTGATTGAGCAGCAATAACACCAACAACTTCACCTTTTTCAACGATATCACCAGTTGATAAGTCAGAGCCATAACATTTAACACATACACCATTCTTACAATTACATGTAAGTAATGTACGAATATAAACTTCCTTAACTCCCGCTTTGACTACCATATCAGCAGTTGCATCATCAATAAATGTATTTGCAGGCACTAAAACTTTAGTTTCATCTTTTGGATCATAAATAGGTTTATTTGTATAACGTCCACGAATTCTATCATATAATGGAACAATAAGTTTCTTATCACCTGAAGTATCATTAGAATCTTCATATAAGTCAACTACTCTCATGCCTTTGTCTGTATGACAATCATCTTGAGTAATGATAACATCTTGACTAACATCTACTAAACGACGTGTTAAGTATCCTGATTCTGCAGTCTTTAAGGCTGTATCTGTAGAACCTTTACGAGCACCGTGAGTAGAAACGAAGAATTCTGACATTGTTAAACCTTCCTTGAAGGCAGAAATGATTGGAATATCCATACTTTCCCCATTAGGTTTAGCCATCAAACCACGCATACCAGATAATTGTACGAAGTTAGCAATACTACCACGGGCACCAGAGTCACTCATCATGTAAATATGATTCTTAATATAATTAGCTTCCACTTCTTTCTTGATATCATTTTCTAATGTTCTCTTAGCACTATTCCATACATCAATAACGTTTTTACGACGTTCATCAGCAGTCATCTTACCACGTTTTAAGAACTTATCATATGTATCAACTTTTCTTTGAGCTTCAGAAATAACAGCTTCTTTTGTTCCAATTATTTGAATATCGCTAGCAGCAACTGTAATGCCAGATACTGTAGAATATTTAAATCCTAAATCTTTCATCTTATCAAGAGTCTTTGAAGTTTCAGCTAGTTTAAATTTCTTAAATACCTCAGCGATAATCTTTGATAAGAACTTCTTAATAAATGGATGAGGAACTGGTAAAGTCTCAATATACTTTTTAATATTAGTTCCTTTTGGAATAAAGTATTTATCTGGTACTTTTTGAGTTAAGTTAAAATCAGTAGATTCACAGATATATGGAGCGTATGGTTCAATATTAGGGAAGATTGTATTGAAAATAATCTTACCATGAGTTGTAACAATATAATCATCTAAATGATCTGGATTATAACGAGCAATACGTTCATTTAACTTACAAGCAGGAATGGCAATACGAGTATGGAAACCAATTTCATCATTTTCATATGCCAATTCTACTTCATTAATATCTCTAAATACTCTACCATTACGAGGATCTTCAGGATCTTCAATTGTTAAGTAGTAGTTACCTAAAACCATATCTTGAGATGGCGTAACAATAGGTTTACCATCCTTTGGAGCTAAAATGTTTTTAGATGCAAGCATTAATAAACGCGATTCAGCTTGTGCTTCTTCAGATAGTGGAACGTGAACAGCCATTTGGTCACCATCGAAGTCGGCATTAAAGGCTGTACATGCTAATGGATGAAGACGAATTGCTTTTCCTTCTACTAATTTTGGTTCAAATGCTTGAATACCTAATCTATGAAGAGTTGGAGCACGGTTTAATAATACCGGATGTTCCACAATAATCTTTTCTAGTTCAGTCATTGCAATTGGATGACCTTGTTCAATCATTGTTTTTGCATCTTTTAAACTAATCTTATTATTATCATTCTTATCAGATGGACGATTCATAATTGCATTAATGATAAATGATTTAAATAAAATTAATGCCATTTCGCGTGGGATACCACATTGATACATCTTTAAATCTGGTCCAACGCAAATAACTGAACGACCAGAGTAGTCAACACGTTTACCTAATAAGTTTTGACGGAAACGTCCTTGTTTACCTCTTAATAGATCAGATAATGATTTTAGAGGACGATTCTTATCTTGAACTTTCTTACTCTTCTTACCATTATCAATTAATGCATCAACTGCTTCTTGTAACATACGCTTTTCATTTTTAACGATTAAACCAGGAGCACGAACTTCAAATTGCTTACGTAAACGATTATTTCTATTTAAGATACGACGATATAAATCATTAATATCTGTTGTAGCAAAACGTCCACCATCTAATGGTACCATTGGTCTTAAATCAGGAGGTAATACTGGAACAACATCCATAATCATCCATTCAGGTTTATTACCAGATTTTTGGAATGCTTCTACAACTTCTAATCTTTTAATTAGTTTTTCACGTTTTTGTTTAGTAGCCGTACGTAATTCTTCACGTAATTCTTTAACCATAGCATCTAAATCAAGTTCTTGTAACAACTTCTTGATTGCTTCAGCACCAGTTAAAGCTTTAAATTTACTGCTACCATATTCTCTCTTATATTGAGCACATTCTTGTTCTGTTAAAATACGACCTTTTTCAAGTTCTTCAATTGAACCTGGATCGATAACGATATATGATGCTAAATATACGATATCTTCAACATATTTAGACTTCATATCTAACAATAAGGCAATTTTACTTGGACTATTCTTTAAGAACCATGTATGAACTACTGGAGCAGCAAGTTCGATGTGACCCATACGTTCACGACGAACTTTACTTTCAGTAATATCAACACCACAGCGATCACATTTCTTGTCACTCTTTGACATTCTCTTAGATTTTCCACAAGAACATTGGTAATCTTTTTCTGGTCCAAAAATTACCTCACAAAATAGACCATCACGTTCTGGCTTTTGTGTACGATAGTTAATAGTTTCTGACTTTTTAACTTCACCATAACTCCAGCTTCTAATTTCATCTGGAGATGCAATGCCTATTTGTATATAACTATATTTCTTTTTACTTTTCAAAATAATTCACCTCAAGTTTTTGAATTAGTTACATCTTCTTAACAGCTTTTTGAGCTAAAGTAATTTCTTCTACTAAACTCTTATTCGCTACATCTTCACCAGTTTCAGCATCAATTAACTTAACACTTAAACCTAGACCTTGTAATTCTTTAACTAAAACTCTAAATGATTCTGGAATACCTGGTTCAGGAATTAATTCACCATCACAAATAGCTTTACATACTTTATTACGTCCTACCATATCATCTGATTTGATAGTTAACATTTCTCTTAATGTGTAAGCAGCACCATATGCTTCAAGTGCCCATACTTCCATTTCCCCAAATCTTTGACCACCGTTTTGGGCTTTACCACCCATAGGTTGTTGAGTTACTAATGTATATGAGCCTTCACTACGAGCATGCAATTTATCATCTACCATGTGGGCTAATTTAATCATATACATAACACCAACAGAAATACGGTTATCAAAAGGTTTTCCAGTACGACCATCTCTTAAAACAGTCTTTCCATCAGGATCCATTCCAGCTTCCGCCATTATTTCGACTAAATCTTCATTACGAACACCATCGAATACTGGAGTAGCAACATGGATACCTAACTTCTTAGCTGCCATACCTAAATGGATTTCAAGTACTTGTCCGATATTCAAACGAGAAGGAATACCTTGTGGGTTTAACATAATATCAACTGGTGTACCATCTTCCATATATGGCATATCTTCTTGAGGAAGAATACGTGAGATAACCCCTTTATTACCATGACGGCCGGCCATCTTATCACCTTCAGTGATCTTACGTTTTTGAACGATATATACACGAACGATTTCATTTACACCTGGATCTAAATCATCACCGTTCTTACGAGAGAAGTATTCAATACGATGAACAATTCCGCCACCACCATGAGGAACACGTTTAGATGTATTTCTTACATCTTTTGAGTTATCAGCAAATAAAGCATTTGATAATCTTTCTTCTGGAGTAGGTTCAGTTTGTCCTTTTGGAGTTACTTTACCAACTAAAATATCATTTTCATGAACTTCAGCACCTAAACGAACAATACCTCTTTCATCTAAGTTAGCAATAGCTTCCTTACGATCATCTAATTCTCTTGTAATTTCTTCTTTACCATTCTTTGTATCACGCACTGCAACTTCATATTTTTCAATATGAATTGAAGTATAAACGTCATCTTGAACTAATCTTTCACTCATGATAACAGCATCTTCATAGTTATATCCATTCCATGTCATAAAAGCAATAACACAGTTTCTACCTAATGCCATTTCACCTTGATCCATTGAAGCACCATCAGCTAAGACATCACCCTTCTTAACTCTTTCACCTTTGTAAACAATTGGTTTTTGATTTACACAAGTAGAATGGTTAGAACGACAATACTTAATTAATGGATATTCTTTTAAAGCACCACTGTCTTCTAAAACAACTATCTTCTTAGCATCAACATATTGAACTTCACCATCATTAGCACAGATTACAGCAACACCTGAATCGGCAGCAGCTTTTGCTTCAATACCTGTAGCAACAAATGGTGCTTCTGGTACTAATAGTGGAATTGCTTGACGTTGCATGTTAGCACCCATTAAGGCACGGTTAGCATCATCATGTTCCAAGAATGGAATACAAGCAGTTGAAACAGCAACAATTTGTTGTGGACTAACGTCCATCATATCAATTTGTTTGCGATCATAGATGTTTGTGTCACCCGCATGACGAGCGGTAACTTTATCATCTTCAATTTCCATATTAGCATTAACTCTAGTATTAGCTTGAGCAATATAATATCTTTCTTCTTTATCAGCTGTTAAATATACTTTTTCATCAGTAACAATAGATTTGCCATCTTTTTGGATAACTTTTAAATATGGAGTTTCAATAAATCCATATTGATCTACTCGAGCATAAGTAGCTAAAGAGTTAATTAACCCAATGTTTTGACCTTCAGGTGTTTCAATAGGACAAATACGTCCATAATGAGAAACGTGAACGTCACGAACTTCGAAACCAGCACGATCACGAGTAAGACCACCAGCACCTAATGCAGATAAACGACGTTTATGTGTTAATTCTGATAATGGGTTAATTTGATCCATAAATTGAGATAATTGGCTACTTCCAAAGAACTCTTTAATTACAGATGTTAAAGCTTTAATATTAATTAAGTTTTGAGGTACAATTGAACGAGGATCACTAGATGTAGACATACGATCTTTAACGTTCTTTTCCATCTTAAGTAAACCTGTTCTGAATTGATTTTCTAATAATTCACCAATTAAGCGTAAACGTCTATTACCTAAGTGGTCAATGTCATCTACTTTCCCAACGCCTTGATGTAGATTCATATAATAACTTACACCAGCTAAAATATCAGAAATAGTAACAAAGTTACGAGTTTCAGATTGATCATTACCAACTAACTTAATAGTAGTTTTTTCATGATTCAAATCGTATTCTACTTCGATAGTTTCTAACATAACATGATCACTACCATCCATCATTTGTTCATATTCGTATTTTCTTAAAATCAAATCACGATGTGAACTTAAGTAGTCAACCATTTCTTCAGTAACTTGACTCCTAGCAGCAAATACTACTTCACCAGTTTCAGGATCAGTAATATCATTTACCAACTTAGCATTCATACTAATCATTTGTGATAATCTTGCTAAAACATCAAGTTTCTTATTAACTTTATAACGACCTACATTTGCCAAGTCATAACGTCTATTATCAAATAAACGACTTGCTAAATAGTTTCTTGCACTTTCTGGATTTGCTTTTTCTCCAGGACGAATCTTTTCATAAAGTTCTTCTAAGGCATCATCAGAACCTAAAGATAAATCCTTTAAGAATGAATTTTGTAAATAGCGATTATTACCAAATAATCTAGTAATATCACGATTACTATTTAAACCTAGAGCACGTAAGAATGTAGTTAAGCAAATCTTTTTAGAACGGTCTAATTTTGCATACCAAATATCTTTGCTTCCAGTTTCAAACTCAATCCATGCTCCACGAGTTGGAATGATTTGACCATAGAATTGTTTTTGACCACTCTTCTTATCTACAGTACAATTGAAAAATGAACCTGCAGAACGAATGATTTGTGTAACAACTACACGTTCAGCACCATTAATAACAAAAGTGCCCCATGGAGTCATCATTGGAAATTCACCAAAGAAAATCTTTTCTTGTGGTTTGATTTCTCCTGTTTCATTTGATTTAAGCATTACATCGACTTTTAATGGACGAGAATAGTTCATATCATTTCTCATCGCTTCTGTAATACTATATTTAGGTTCATCAAATTCAAAATCACCAAAATATAATTCTAAATTTTCGCCATGATCTTTAATTGGAGAAATCTCAGCAAATAATTTTTTTAGTCCTTCATGAATAAACCAATCAAATGATTTTGTTTGCACTTCAATTAGATTAGGTAATTCAACATTTGTTTGTACTCGTGAATAATTACGACGAATACGATTTTTACCATACTTAACATTCTTGTAGCCCAAAATATTCCACCTCACTGTTATATTTTGCAAAAAGTGGAGCAAAATAGTTAAATTTTTCCACATTCTTATGCATTATATTATCATACCATTAAATTGTCAATTAGTCAATACATTATTTTAATTTTTTTTTGAAATATTTTTAATATTTTTTTCGTATTTAAAAAAGCCTTAACTCTGACGATTAGAATTAAGACTTTTGACTTTTTTTTAACTTATTTTTTTATTGATTTTATAATAAAATATCCATTTTGTTTAGCGATTATTTCCGCATTACCAAAGACATTTTCCATCTCTTTAAATAATGAAGGGGCCCCTTGTTTCTTCTGAATAACCACATAAATTTCTCCTCGAGAATTTAAATGATCAAAACCTTGATTAATAATACCAAAGACAATTTTCTTACCCGCTCTAATTGGGGGGTTAGAAATTATGTAATCAAATGTAGAACCTACATTATCATAAAGATTACTTTCATAAACATTAGCATTAAAAATTTTATTAATTTTTATATTTTCTTTTACTAGTTCTATTGCCCGCAAATTTACATCAATCATTTCTACGTATAGTGTTTTATTACTTTTTGCAACTGCTAACCCAATTGCTCCATAACCACATCCAAGATCCAAAATCTTTGCATTATCCTCAAATATTGGAAGGTTTTGTAATAAAACATTAGTTCCAAAATCAACTCTATCTTTGGAAAAAACTCCATTATCAACAAAATATTTAAGAACATTTCCCCGATATGTATATTCTATTTCTTTGATATTGCTACTTAAATCACTATCATTTATATAGTAATGACTCATATAATCACCTCAAAAATCAAATTAATTATACTATACTTTTAATAATTTAACAAGTAATTCAATTATCCTATTACAATATTTTTTTATTATATACTAAAAAAAGTCAACACCATAAATGTTGACTTAATTTTTATTATTCTAGATTATTTTATAACAGATTATTTAACTTCAACTTCAGCTTGAACTTCTTTTAATTTAGCAGCGATGCCTTCAGCTTCTTCTTTAGATACATTTTCTTTAATCTTTGCATCTGGAGTTTCAACTAATTTCTTAGCATCCATTAATGATAATCCTAATAAATCTTTAACAGCTTTGATAATACCAACTTTGTTAGCAGCAGCGCTCTTTAAGATAACACTTACTAATGCTGGTCCTTCTTCTTTTTCTTCAGCAGCAACTGGACCTGCAGCAACCATAGCAGCAGCAGTAACACCGAAAGCTTCTTCTATAGCCTTAACTAATTCGTTAAGTTCTAAAACAGTCATTTCTTTTAAATCTTCGATAAATTTTTGTGTATCAATTTTAGCCATAATAATTTTTAATCCTCCCTAAAAAATTTTAATTATGCTTCTTTTTCAGCAACAGCTTTAATTGCGCAACCAAGATTGCGAATTGGAGCTTGAAGTACACTTAATAACATAGCAACCATACCAGCTTTATTTGGTAATGTAGCAAATACTTTCATTTCTTTTGGATCCATGAATTTACCATCAACTACACCAGCTTTAACTTTTATTGTTTGATTTTTCTTAGCAAAGTCAAAAATAATTTTTGGTGCAGCAGTTGCTTCTTTAGAGAAAGCAACAGCACTTGGGCCTACAAAATAATCTTGGATACCTTCATAACCAGCTTCAGTTGCAGCACGACGTAAAATGTTGTTTTTGATGACTCTTAATTCACATCCTGCATTATATAGATTCTTGCGTAATTCAGAAACTTCAGCTACGTTTAAACCTAAGTAATCAATTACAACTGCAGATTCAGAAGCTTTAAATAATTCTAAAGCTTCGTTAACTTGTTCAACTTTAAAATTTAAAGTCGCTTTTTTCATTTTTTACCTCCAAGAAATAATAAATGCCTCTTTTTATTCTAGACAAAAAGAGGCTAAAATACTCATGTAATAATTTTACATCAGATGACCTCGGTAGGAAATTAAGCAATAATGCACCTACTGTCTACGGCGTATAACAAACTATTTTATTTTTATGGTTCAATTTTTTTAATTTTTACTATTTTATAATTTATAAGGTTATTTTAATTATTTAGCATTAACTTGGTCTTGGTCAACCTTAATACCAGGGCCCATAGTAGTAGAAATTGCCATGCTCTTCATATAAACACCTTTAACAGTTGAAGGTTTTAATTTAACGATAACATTATAAACTGTACGGATATTTTCTACTAATTTTTGAGAATCAAATGAAACTTTACCAACTAAACATTGAATGTTACCAGTTTTGTCAACACGGTATTCAACTTTACCAGCTTTAATTTCACTAACTGCTTTAGTAAGATCCATAGTTACAGTACCTGTTTTTGCATTAGGCATTAATCCTTTAGGACCTAAAATTTTACCTAAACGTCCTAATTCACCCATCATATCAGGTGTTGCAACGATAATGTCAAATCCAAACCATCCAGCTTTGATTTTTTCAAGGTATTCAGTATCACCTACAAAATCAGCACCTGCAGCAGTAGCTTCTTTTTGTTTATCAGGTGATTTAGTTAAAACTAATACAGAACGAGTCTTACCAGTACCATAAGGTAAAACGATTGCTCCACGTAAGTTTTGTTCAGCTTTACGAGGATCAAGATTCATTTTAAACGCAAGTTCAACTGTTCCATCAAATTTAGTAATACTTGTTGCTTTGGCAAGCTCTACAGCTTCAGAAAGTTCATATTTTTTTAAGCGATCAATTTTATTTAACGCTTCTTGATATTTTTTACCTCTTTTAGCCATATTTTTTACCTCCTTAAATGTGGTCTAACGGAAATTCCTCCCACAGTTTAAGTTGAATTTTTCAACTTATTGGGACTAGAAACTTCGTTGTTTTAATTAATCTTCAACAACAATTCCCATATTTCTTGCAGTTCCTTCAACAATCTTCATAGCAGCTTCAACAGTATAAGCGCTTAAGTCAGGAAGTTTAGTAGTAGCGATTTCTCTTAATTGATCTTTAGTGATAGTCGCAACTTTAGTCTTCTTAGAGTTTGAAGAACCACTTTGAATTCCAGCAGTTTTCTTTAATAAGTCAGATGCTGGTGGAGTCTTTGTGATGAAAGAAAATGAACGATCATCATAAATAGTAACAACAACAGGGATCATGTATCCAGCCATTTCTCTTGTCTTATCATTGAATTGAAGACAGAATTGTTGAGTATTAATACCTGTAGGTGATAATACTGGTCCAACTGGTGGGGCTGGTGTAGCTTTTCCTGCATTTAATTGCAATTTAACAACTTTCGTAATTTTTTTCGCAGCCACGAGACGCACCTCCTTTTTGTCCGTGATGTGGTCATTGAGTTTAATACTCTCCCACTAATAATAAAATAGTAATGCTTATTTACGCACTATGTTATTATATCAAATTAATCTAAAAAAGTCAAGTGATTTTTCATAGTTTTTCTTGTTTATTTTTCATTATTTTTATGTTATACTAATTATATAAAAATGGTGAATTATATGGAGTATAAACTTAAAGTAAAACGCATAAATTTAGAACAAAACAAAAGAATATTATGCATTAGTGATATCCATGGAGGATACAATCTTTTAATAGAATTATTAGAAAAAGCAAACTATACTGATAATGATTATCTTTTCATCATTGGAGATATTATTGAAAAGGGGCCTGACAGTCTTAAAACTCTACATTTAGTTATGGAACTTGCAAAAAAAGATAATGTCTTCATCCTAATTGGTAATAATGATTTTGCAATGGTTCACATTTTAAATGACACAAAAGCAAAAGAATATCCTAATTATTTAAAAAGGACAAAATCAATATATCATGACTTTGCAGAATACTATAACTTACCCCTTGAAACATCAGAAGATATTTTAAAAATTAATTCTCTAATTCGTAGAGACTTTCAAAAAGAAATTGATTTTATTGTTAATCTACCAACAATTATTGAAACCGACAAACTATTATTTTCTCACGCAAGCGTTACTGATTATTTTAATTTAGATAAACTAGATTATAAAGAAGTAATTAAATATGATTACTTCATGGATGGAAACTTCTACTTACCAAAAAGATTAATTGTAGGCCACTATCCAGCAGTTGCATACTGTAGTAATCGCTGCACGCTTCATCCCGTTAGAAATAACGAGAAAAATATTGTTTCAATCGATGGTGGATATACAGCCAAAATAGGTGGACAACTAAACTGTTATATTTTAGAAAATGAAAAAACCTTAAAAGAATCCTATCTTTATGTTGATAATTTAGAAAAAGCTATTGCTTTAGTCGACGATAAAGGAAAACCAGCATCAATTTTAGCAATATGGGATCGTGAGCGTTTTAGCGTAATCGAAAAGAAAGAAAAAACTTCTATTTGTAAAGTAAATGATGAAATTATAGAGATGCCGAATGATTTTGTCTATTTTCACAAAAATAAATATTATTGTGCCGATTATACTAATGAAATATTACCAATTTCTAAAAATGAAATAATTAAAATTGTTATTGAGTATGAAAAATACTGGTTCTGTAAAAAGGGGGATGTTTTAGGATTCATCGATAAAAATAAATTACATAAGATATGAATTAAAAACATATAAAAAATAGGTGTAGTTGCATTAACTACACCTTTTATAATCTTTTATTATAGAATAACAACTTCATTAAAGTTTAATTCAGCAACTGTTTGACGACCAAAGAAACTAACTAATACTTTAACGATTTCTCTTTGTTCATCAATTGAATCAATTACAGCTTCTTGACCAGAAAAGTTACCAGCAGTTATACGAACTGTATCGCCAACTTTTCCTGCAAAATTTTTCGCAAGAGAAATTCCACACATCTTCAAGATTGGAGCAATTTCATCATCTTGTAATGGAACTGGTTTTGCTCCACCACCACTAGAGCCTAAGAATCCAGTAACCATTGGAGTATTACGAACCATAAACCATGAATCATCAGTAACAATCATATCAATGAATACATATCCCGGATAAGGCTTAACTTTAACTTCTTTTGTTTCGCCGTTTTTCTTCTTTTCAATTTCAGTAACTTCAGGAACTAAAACATTAAAAATAACATCTTGCATTCCCATTGAATCGATACGACTAATAAGATTTCTTTGAGCCGCGCTTTCCATTCCAGAATATGTTTGAACCACATACCAAGCTCTTTCTTCCATAATCTATCTGCCTATTTCATTAATCCCGCTAACCATTGGAATAGTTTTACAACTTGATTTAATATCGCATCATATCCTACAAATAATACAGCGATGATTAAAATAAATGCAAATACGATAGCGGTATTTTCTAACATATTTTTCTTAGTAGGCCAACTAACTCTCTTAATTTCACCAATTGATGGTTTAACATAAGGCCATATTGCTAATAAGAATGAAGCAACACCTAAAATAATTAAAATCCAAGCAAATACTGCAGGATATTCACCAATGAAATAGAAGTTTGGATTTACTACTAATCCTTGTTCACCATCAGTTGAAATACCAACTAAAATCATTGCTCCTAAAACGATACCAATTAATGCAAGAACTAATAAAATTAATCCTTCATATTTATATTCTTTAGCAACAAGAGATAAAAAACTCTTTTTTTCTTTTTCAGCCATTTTTACATTCCTCCACAATTAGCTTTTTTATTTTGTCTCTTTATGTACTGTATGTTTATTACATTTTGGACAATATTTTTTTATAACCATACGGTCTGTCTTAGTTAATTTGTTTCGTTCAACAGTATAATTACGAGACAAACAATCTTCACAAATTAAAATTATTTTTTCTCTCATATACGTTTCCTCACTTTTTAGACTACTAGTTATTATACTACTTTATAAATGTTTTGTCAATGTTTATTTATCTTTAAATAAAAAAATAACATTGTAATCATTATAATTTCTTATTTTTTAATTTAATTCTTTTTATTGCATTATAGACACTTTCAACATCACAATCAAGAAAAGATGCAATTTCTCGAGGTCGATAGTTTTTCACATATAATTCATATACTCTTTGTTCCAAAGAGGAAAATATTCCTTTTTGAAAATCAACATTTTCAATTCGCTTTTTCTTTCGATATTTACTTAATATATAATACAATTTTGAAGAACTACATTTTAACTCCTCAGAAATCTCTTTTATATTGTGTCCTTTCAAATATAATTCCATTACTGATTTATCAAAAGAATTATTAATTTTCTTAATTACTTCTATATTTTCTCCTAATTCTATATAACTAGGTTCTTTAAAAGTAATTTTATCAATCGTGTCAACATCTAATAAAGAAACGTTATAAAAATAATTTTTATCTTTTCTTAGAAGGTTCCTTATTTTATTTTGAATAGACATATCAAGATAAACATTAAAAGTAAAATTTTTATCTTCGCGATAATTTTCACTACATTGATACAACACCATCAAACATTCTTGATAAAAATCAGTAAAGTTTTTTTCTTGAATTTTAAAACTTCTTAATCGACTTATAATTAAAGGACGATATTTGTCGCACAAAATTTCAAAAGCATTCTCATCATTTTCTGATATTAAATATAACAATTCATTATCGTTATATTTAATTTTCATTATTTTTTATTTTGTTGTCTCCTTATTTCATAGATTAATAAAGCAGCGCTAACAGAGGCGTTCAATGAATTAACTTTTCCCCACATTGGGATTTTCACAAGAAAATCACATTCTTCTTTTGTTAGTCGTGAAAGACCTTTACCTTCAGAACCAATTATTAAACAAACCTTCATATTCAAATCTAGATCCCAAAAGTTTTTACTTTCAGCCAATGCTTCCGCACCAACAACCCAATATCCATTTTCTTTTAAAGTTTTTATTGTATTTATTAAATTAGTAACCATAACAACCTTAACATGCTCGATAGCCCCCGCAGAAACTTTTGAAACCGTTGCATTAACTTTGACGCTACGATTCTTTGGAAGAATAATTCCTGATGCTCCACTAATCTCACAAGTACGAATAATTGCCCCTAAATTATGAGGATCCTCGATACCATCAAGCATTACGATTAACGAATCACTACTATCATTTATAATATCTTTTAAATTATAATAATGATATTCAGCAACACTTGCTAATATACCTTGATGATTAACTGGTTGTTTTAGAATTTTTTCAATTGTTCCTCTTTGTACTATTTGATATTTAATATTATTTTTATTAAGCAATGAAATAATATCATTATTGTTAGCAGTAACCATTACATCACTAATTTCTCTTTTATTTCTTATTGCTTCAATAATTGAGTTTTTTCCATAAATCTTTTCAAACATTTTTTGCCTCAATTTTAGCGATTGCTTTCTTTATTATTTCTTCTAATCTGTCATTTTGATTTGTAAGATATAAATATCCTAAAACAGCTTCAAATCCAGAACTCTTTAAATATTCATTTATTTTCGCATTTTTAGGCTTATGGCGATAATTGTAATTTCTACCACGATGATAAACACCAAGTTCTACTTCTGTAAATTCATCAATTATTTGATCAACTATCAACGCATGCGAAATACTTGACACAAACTTTTGTGTTTGTTTGTGTAGTTCATTTGGCTTTGTAATCCCTAAAGATAACAAATACATTCGAATATATAGTTCATAATAAGCATCACCAATGTATGCTAAATCTGAGCCATTAACCATCCTACAATCAATTTTTTCTTTAAACTTATTCATATAATTTTTACTATAAAACAATATTTCGATTAGTAATTTCCATTCTTAATTTATCAGCGGTTTCAAAATCTTTAACTGCTTTTGCTTGATTCCAAGAATTAACTAAATCTTTATCTTCTTGACTTAATGGTAATACTTCGATATTTATGCCTAGTACCCATAACATACTCTTTAAAGCTTTTAAACTTTCTAGCAATGCATCAAATCTGATAACACGTTCGCGTAAATAATTGTTAATTAATTTAGTAACTTTAAAGATTGCAGTTATAGCATTAGCAGTATTAAAATCATTGCTCATATATTCCTTAAATTCTTCAATAACATTCTTTACTTCTTCAATTTTAAATTCAGTATAGAAATCACAATCTAAGAATAATTTATCAGCAAGTTCTAATTTACGATAACAACTTACATAAGGACGTTTGATTTTTTCAAAATCATTAGTTGATTGTGCAACTAATTCTTCCTTATAGTTAAGCAATTGTCGATAAGGGACATTAAGCATCATCAAACGATAAACAGGTGTTGGAATACGATCAAGCATTTCATCAGCCCACAAAACATTTCCTAATGATTTACTCATTTTTTCACCACCTAAGTCGACACGACCATTATGAATCCAATAATTGGCAATCTTATGATTATGGACACAAATTGATTGAGCAATTTCATTATCATGATGTGGGAATTTTAAGTCATTGCCACCACCATGTATATCAATCATGCCATTAAAGATGCTATCAATCATTACAACACACTCAGTATGCCAACCTGGTCGTCCTTCTCCCCATGGTGAATCCCATTTAATTCCATTTTCAGTTTTCTTCCATAAAGTAAAATCAATTGAATTATGTTTCTTTTCATTATTCTCAATACGAACGCCATTTAAAAGATTTTCAACTGTTTGTCCACTTAATACTCCATATTCATTGATTTTTGCAACATCAAAGTAAACATCTCCATCAACAGCATATGCTCCCCCATTCTCAACCATTTTGTTAATAAAGTTAATAATATTATCCATATTCTCTGTTACTCTAGGATTTAAATCATGAGGTAAGCAATTCAAACGTTTATATAAATTAAGAATTACTTTAATATATCTTTCACTAATTTCAGTTTCAGTTACATTTTCTTTTATTGCTTTATTTATTATTTTATCATCAATATCTGTAAAATTTGATACATAAGTAACTTTATATCCAAGATACTTAAAAAATCTTGCGACTGTATCAAAAAATATTACAGGACGTGAATTACCAATGTGCAAATTATTGTAAACGGTTGGTCCACAAACATACATTGATACTTCTCCTTCTTTAATAGGCTTAAACTCTTCAATTTTATTTGTTAATGAATTATATATTTTTATCATAATAATGCCCCCTTTTGAGATACATTTTTAAATACTTTACGCTCATTATATTATATACGGAAAAGTCAAAAAAGTAAATAATAAAAATAACAATCATTGGTAATTGTATGTTGTTCATTAAAAAAAGCCATCAAAATATGATGACTTCGTAATAGATCAATAAATGTTTAACTATCTAGTAATTATCTGACTATTTTTTATTTAACTTCTTAATTGGTAAACGAACTTCAAAAACAGTTCCTTTAGGCTTATTATCATAAACACTTATTTTTCCATTATGTTGAATAACAATATTTTTTGCAATTGCTAAGCCTAAACCATTACCACCTTTTTTTCGACTTCTTGCTTTATCTTCACGATAGAAACGTTCAAAAACTTTCTTTTTTGCTTCATCAGAAATTCCTATTCCAGTATCGCCAACCACTATACAACAATCATATCCTTCTTTATATATTGAAACACTAATCAAATCTTTTTTAAAAGTGTATTTTAAAGCATTATCCAACAAGATAATTAATAATTGCACAATTTTCTCACGATCAAAATTAAAGTTCACTGTTTCCATATGTGACTCAAATTTTCTGCCTTCAATTTCTGACATCTCTTTAAAAATTTGGATTGTATCTTTTACAATTTCCTTAATATCATAATTATCAAAATTAATTGTAGCAACACCATTATCACTTCTTGTTAAAGCAAGTAGGTCATTAGTTAAGCGATTTAGTCTTGCTACTTCCTTAAGTGATATAGCGATATCTTCACTGACATCATAAACTGAGGCATCAGTTTTAGTCAAGATATTCTCTAATTTACTTTGCACAATTGATAATGGAGTTCGTAATTCATGAGATGCATCACTAACAAATTCCATTTGTTTATACATATTTTCACTAATAGGCTTTATTGTTCTTCTACTCAAAATAATACTTGCAATCATTCCTAGAAGTACTAAACATGCGGAAACAATCAAATATATTCTAATGATGTTATTCTTAATCCCAATTTCACCATTATTCATAATTAATAATTTGCAGTATTTAACTTCTGAAGCAAAATTACTTTCCACATCAAAAGTTAAGGTAATAAAATTATACTCAGTTTTTCCGAGTTTAGTTTTTTCAAAACTAATCTCATCGTCTACAAACTCACCCAATTTACAAATTTCAGTATTATCTATATAACTTGCAATAGCCTCAGAATTTACTGTTGTTTCAAAGCCATAATCAGGAATAATATAATTAAGTAAATCTTTACTATAAGCTAATCTTTGATGTTTGTCATCGAATAAGACAATTTTAATTCGTGCGTTATCAACCTTTAATCGATACTCTCCTTGTACTTTTGCAATCGTATATTGATTTTCTGCTTTGCAAATTCTTAATTCATCTTCCAAATCAGAATAAAAATAATGTCTAACAACTACGCTAATTGTTACTCCTAAAATTGCATAAACTAAAATAAAAGCAATCATATTAGCAATCACTAGTTTGATAAATTGTTTTTTTATAATCTTGTTATCTAAACTATTATTCTTTTTCACTCCACATATAACCTACGCTTCTTAAAGTTTTTAAATATTTTGCATAACCATATTCTTTTAATACTTTTCTTAGTCCACTAATATATACTTCCACAACACTCCAGATAGTATCACTATCAAATCCCCAGATTCGATTAAATAATTGTTCCCGTGTAATAATAATTTCTTTATTACGAACTAAATATTCCAAAATATCATATGACTTACCTAATAAATCTAGTTTTTCCCCTTTAATAGTTACAAACTTATGAGATAAATCAAATTTCATATCTTTAAAAGTTAGATTTAACCCTTGGAAATTATTATTATATCTTCGTAAAATTGCGGTAACACGAGCAATTAATTCATCACGATAAAAAGGTTTTGTCATGTAATCATCAGCTCCCAGACCAAGTCCTTTAACTTTATCTTGAACAGAATCTTTTGCAGTAAGCATTAAAACAGGACAAGTTGTCGTTTTACGCATTGTTTCTAAGATTTCAAATCCATCAATCTTTGGTAACATTACATCTAAAATAACAAGATCATAGATGTCTTGTTCGATTTTAAATAAGGCATCTTCGCCATCATAGCTTTGATCAATTTGACCAAAATCTAATAACATTTCACAAATACTCTTATTTAGATTTTTATCATCTTCTACAATTAATAATCTCATAATTTACACCTTCATCATAATATATCTTATATTACATTCTACATCATAAAACTTAATTAATTCTTAAAATATTCACTTTGAATCTTTTTTGTTTTTGAATAGTTTGTTATCAAATATAAATATAAAGAACCAATTAAAACTAAATTTTAAGGCTATTTTTATAAAATATAGCGATTAATTAACAAATAATTGATCAAAATTTATTAGTTATATATATAATAACAAAATTACATCATTTTTTCAATAAACAAAACAAACTAAAGAATTTCAATTTAACTGAAATAGGAAATTTTCGTATAATAAAAAGGGTAATTAATTTATTCATTACCCTTAATTTGAATACTATTTTTTTTAAAACACAAATCTATTTTACTGGTTTTTCTTTTAATAGTTCAATAATCTCACCTAATAATTCATTTGTAGTAGGTGCTGGAGGAGCAGCTGGAGTTGGTTCTGGTTCAGGTTCTTTAGCTTCTTCTTCCTTTTTCTTTAATTTTTCAAATAATACTTTTTTCTTTTCTTTTACAGTATTGAATACTTTTAGAATTGCAAATAATACTATAGCGATTAATAAGAAATCAATAACTGTTTGAATTAAATTACCCCAATTGATTACAATACTTTTTGCAGTATCTAGTGTATCAGTTAAATTACCATCTGCATCAACAGTATAAACTGCTCTTAAAACAGTAGTGATTTCTGCTAAAGGTTTATCACCAACAACTAAATATACAATATAATTTACAAAAGGCATTATAATTCCTTGTGTAAAAGCAGTAACAATTTTTGTGAAAGCTCCGGCAATAATTACACCAACGGCCATATCAACTACATTTCCTCGTGTAATAAATTTTTTAAATTCTGCAAATAATCCTCTACCTTCAGCCTTCATTTTAGCTTTCATTTCTTTTCTTTCTTCTTTTGTTAGTTTCATTTTAAAAATCTCCTTCTACGATTTCTCTTATTATTAAGTTTTATTTGATAAACGATAAATACACCAATTAAGGCTACTAACATAGCAAAACCTACCCATAGCCATGCACCAATTTCACCACATTTTACATTTTCCCACATTAATAAAACTTGATCATTTTGTTCACCAAAGTCTCTCATAACTCCACACCTCAATAAAACATCAGCAGTTGGATACTGAGCATCAAATTGACGACCTCTTTCGCTAACAGTGATAATAGCTTCTCCATCTGTTAGATATTCTTCATCAATAGTTCCTTTAAAAAAGTAGCTTAAATCTACATCGTATCCTTCTTCACCATCTTCTACTGAATACCAATCATTGATTAACTCCCAGATCTCATTACCAGCTATACAACTTGTATAACCGATAAATTCCATATTACGAGCAGCAATATCTGGACGACACAAGAAATTTAAAAAGTCTTCCGCAAGTTCAACATCAGCACCTTTAGGCATAACCCAGCCATCAAAGAATACATTACTTCCTTCTTCAGGAACAGCATAACCTAAAGTAACATTACCATCTTCATCTGCAGTGTCCATTGAGTATACCGCATCACCGCCCCATGCAAAATTAATCTTTATTGTTCCGCCTAAGATATCTGTTTTACCATTATCTACTTCAAATCCATAGAAATTCTTTTTCATTTCAATCAATGCTTTTTCAATTTTATCAATTGATTCATCATCATAACGATTCATAATTTCTGTGATTTTGCCATTATAGATATCTTTATCTTCTTCTGTTTGCGCTGATGCTTCATATTCTGCTTTTATTTGTAATAATTCTTCCTTATAAACATACATTGCGCCAGCAACATAAGTATCATGAACACTATTCTTAGCAGTAGACATTTTTGCATAGTCTTTATTCCATAAAATATCCCATGTCGATACATCCTCATATTCAACCGCATCCATATCATATAGAAAGCCCATTGTTCCCCACATATAAGGAATAGCGTAGTTAGCCCATGATGATTCTTCATTAGTCTTCTTATTTACAGTTGTGTAACTTTCAAAAATCTCTTTTACATAAGGAGATCCATAATCATTAAAGTTCGTGATATATTTATAACCATCTTCTTTTGTATAAGTTAACTTTTCAAGCATATCTTCAGCAATCATCTTTTGAATAAAGTAATCTGATGGACAAACTAAATCATAATGTTCACTTCCAGTTTTCAAAACATTTAGCATATATTCATTAGTTTCAAAAGTGTTATAAACAAATGCTACTTTTTCCCCTGTTCTTTCTTCGTAATCAGAAGCCCATTCTTCCATAACGCTTGTGGAAATCTTTTCTCCACTTTCATCAAGCCCTTCATCAATATAATCTTGCCAATTATAAATTCTTAAAACACGAATTGAATCTTCTTTTTCAGAACATCCAAAACAAACACAACTAATTAATAGTAATAAAATAAAAGTTAAGAAATTCTTTTTCATCATCTTTTCTTAGCCTCCATCTTTTCTTTACGATTAACATTATAGTTTATTCCTAAAAGAATTAAGAAAATAACAATCACAATAATAAATGTTAAGGCACGTAAAACATTAGGAAGTGGTCCTTTAGCAGTTACACCTTGTACATATGTACTTAAAGTATTAAAGTTTTTATTTCTTAAAAATGCTGTAATAATATAATCATCTAGTGACAAAGTAATAGAAAGTAAGAATCCTGATAAAATACCTGGTAAAATTTCAGGGAACATTACTTTAAACATTGCCTTTGTTGGTGTTGCTCCCAAATCTAAAGCAGCCTCATAAATATTAGGATCCATTTGTTTTAATTTTGGAATTACACTTAAGACAACAAATGGAGCAGTTAAAACAACATGACCAACAATTAATGTGAAAAATGAAGAACGAATTCCTAATACTGTAAATAACAACGTTAATGATAACGCCATAACTATTTCAGCGTTCATAACAGGAATTTGTGATAAGAAATTCATTGTCTTCTTTGCCTTTCCTTTGCTATAGAATATTCCAATAGCTCCCATTGTTCCTAAAATAGTAGCTAACAAAGCACTAGTTAAGGCTACCATAATTGTATTTTTTAATGCTTCCATTATTGTTTCATTTTTAAAAACATTTTTATACAAATCAAAAGTAAATCCATTCCATACACCTAATGCATCAGAATCAGTAAAACTGAAAGCAATTAAGACAAAAATTGGTGCATAGAATAACAATAACATTAATGCAATATATGACTTAGCAAAAATCTTTTTTACCATATGCCACCTCTAACACTATCATCTTTTTCCATATTACGTGTTAAGAATGATGTAATAGCAATGATTAATAACATAATTAATGCTACAAAGCTACCACTATTCCAAGATGATAAATTAAAACTATCTTCAATTAGATTGCCCAAAATTGCAATCTTATTTTCACTCATAATATTCATAATTACATATGAAGACATAGTAGGCATAAAGACCATTGTGCAACCGCTGATAATCCCTGGCATTGTCATTGGGATTATTGTCTTAAAAAATGTTTGATGAGGTTTTGCACCTAAATCAGCAGATGCTTCAATCAAGTTCTTGTCCATTTTAAGCATTGTAGAATAAAGCGGTAACATCATAAATGGTAAATAGTTGTATACTAAACCAATAATTGAAGCAGTATAAGGATAAATTCCACCATCAATGCCAATCCAACGTAATAAATCACGAGTTGCAGCAGTTCTTAAAACAAAGTTAATCCACATTGGCATTAAGAACATTAAAACAATAATATAACTCTTATTATACTTTTTATTGCTTAATATTAAAGCTAAAGGATAAGCAATAAGCAAGCATAATGCCGTATTAATAAATGCTAGTAAAAAACTTCTAATTAAATCTACTATCTTTGCTTTACTTTGAAAAAAAGTAACAAGATTAGTAAAAGAAAAATGTCCCTCTGCATCAGTACAGGCATAGTAAAGAATTATTAACATTGGAATCAATACAAAACAAATCAAGAACAATACATAAGGTATTGATAATTGTTTTCTGGAAAATCTAAATGACTTCATATGTTTTAGCCTCATTCTTTAAAGTCATTTTAATCTTGTCTTTTGGAATATTAACACTTACACGGTCAAATTCATTCCATGTCCACTCTGTATCAACAACAAAGTCATCATATTCATCAGTTCTAATAATAATTTGATAGTGGTCACCTTTATATATTATAGAAATGATTTGTCCACTAACAACACCATCTTCTTCGTTATCGATAATTTCAATATCTTTTAAATCAACTTCTACTTTTACAGGTGCATCAGTTAAATCATATTTTTTGCCCTTATCATCAATTAAATATCCTTCTTCATCTAAATGAGAATTTGGAATTAATTGTGTTACATCACATTCAAATTCACCTTCAGCAAATTCTACAAGATTGTTCTTTGTAATATAGCCTTCATAAACATTACTTACAAATTCTTTCTTCATAATATGAATTGAATCTGGATCAATATTAATTCCTTTTACTTCACCAACTTGATATTCTTTTGTGTCTTGAATTACAACTTCATTCTTTAAAACCATGATAACATATTCATAATAAATCCCTTTGAAAACACGACTAACGATCTTACCTTTTACCATTCCTTGATCCGCTTCCACAATGATTGCATCTTCTGGTCTCACGACAATATCAACACGTTCATTTTTTGGAAATTTATCAACACATTCAAAAACGTGATTTAAAAACATAACTTGGTTGTCACTAACAATAGTTCCACTATAAATATTACTTTCACCAATAAAGTCTGCAACAAAAGCATTCTTAGGTTCATTATAAATATCAACTGGAGTTCCAATTTGTTGGATCATACCATCATTCATAACAACAATTGTATCAGACATTGTTAGTGCTTCTTCTTGATCATGAGTAACATAGATAAATGTAATTCCTAATTTACGATGCATCTCTTTCAATTCAAGTTGCATTTCCTTACGCATTTTTAAATCTAATGCTCCTAGTGGTTCATCAAGCAAAAGAATTTGTGGTTCATTAACAATAGCACGAGCAATTGCAACACGTTGTTGTTGACCACCAGATAATGTATTTATATCTCGCCATTCAAATTCTTCTAAGTCTACAATCTTTAATGCTTTTCTTACTTTTTCATCAATTTCTTCTCTTGTAAATTTACGGAGAATTGGGTTTCCTTTTTTATCAAATTTACCAGTTTCTACTTTCTTTAGTTTTAATCCAAATGCAATATTATCATAAACATCTAAATGAGGAAATAGGGCATATCTTTGAAATACTGTATTAACAGGTCTTTTGTATGGTGGTAAATCACAGATATTTTTGCCATTTAATAATATTTCCCCTTTTGTTGGCATTTCAAAGCCAGCAATCATTCTTAATGTTGTTGTTTTTCCACAACCACTAGGCCCTAAGAAAGTTACAAATTCACCTTTACGAACATAGAAATTAAAATCTTCTACTACAACATTATCATCAAATTCTTTAGTTACATTTTTTAATTCAATTATTATATCTTTTTTTCCCATTTTCTACTCCTTCTTAAAAATTAGGTGGACTCGAAATCCAAATCACCACTGCTTTTGTATTTCCATTGTTTTTCAGGAAATGATTCTTATCAGAATTAAAATAGAAAGTTTCACCTTTTTTACAAACATGATCCTTTCCACCAACATTTAACAAAATTTTCCCTTCTAACACATATCCAAACTCTTGTCCTTCATGGGGCATATCCATGGTAGTTTGGCTATGTGGCTGAATGGTGACAATAATCGGTTCCATTTCATTTTTTTGAGAGTTAGGAACTAACCATTTCATTGATACATTATCCATTTCATTAACAATATAATCATCATTACTCCAAACTAGTTTTTCTTCACCTTCCTCAACAGCAAAGAAATCACCAAGATTAGTACCTAAAGCAACTAAAATATCTTGCAAAGTCGAAAGAATGGGGGAAGTTAAATCATTCTCGATTTGTGAAATATACCCTTTAGTTAATTCACAACGATTTGCAAGTTCTTCTTGGGTTAAACCACATAAAATTCTTAATCTTTTTATCTTCTTACCAATATTCATAAATCCTCCTAAAGTTTGTTAATTATAAACTTTAAGTTTATTAATACTAAACAACATTATACTAAAATACTTCTATAAATGCAACTATTTTTTTAAAATAATTATACATACATAAATAATTAGTAAAAGAAAAAAGCATAGGTTTTCCTATACTTTTCAAATTAATAAAAAATTATAAATTTATGCTCTTGAAACATAAGAACCATCATTTACATTAACGATGATTCTATCGCCTTCTTCAATAAATAGTGGAACTTCAAGTTCATATCCTGTTTCAAGTTTAACTTTTTTACGTGCACTTTGAGAAGTATTACCTTTAACTGCAGGCTCTGCTTCTACTACTTCTAATTCAACTTTTTCTGCCTTTGTAGTAACGCCTAAAACTTCACCTTCGCACATCATAACGATTAAAATAGAAACACCTTCTACAACAAAGTCTTTACAAGCAAATGAAGAAGCAGGAATTTCTAAAGTAGAATAATCTTCATTATCCATTAATACATAGTTATCACCATCAACATATGAGAATAACATTTCTTTCTTATCGATAATGCATTTTCTATACTTGTTGTTAGGATTTAATGTTGTTTGAATAATAGATCCACTTCTTAAATCTTTCATTCTAACGCGCATAACTGCGTTACCTTTACCAGGTTTCATAAAATCTTGTTCTAAAACTTGCCAAACACTTCCATTGTATTCAAATGTATGACCAGCACGTAAATCAATAGCAGCAATCATTTCCATAATATATACCAAACCTTTCTTAATACTATCTTATTTATTTTACTATTTCACCAAATGTGCCAGGAGCAACCATAGCAGCATTAGATTCATCAGTATCAATATGCATTGCTAAAGCAAAGTCAGAACGTACTCTAACTACTACATCACCAAATACTAAAGAACGACCATTGCTTTCAACTTTTACGTTAACAATTTCAGTATCCTTAACACCAGCAGCTAATGCATCAGCAGGAGTCATATGAATATGTCTCTTAGCAACGATTACACCTTCTTTTAATTCTACTTCTCCACAAGGTCCTTGTAAAACACAACCAGGAGTACCAGCAATATCGCCAGATTCTCTAACAGCAATTCCCAAACCAATACTACGGCAATCAGTAGCAGACAATTCTACTTGTGATGCTTTACGGAAAGGACCTAAAATAGAAACACCAGGTAATGCTTTCTTAGGACCAACAACTGTTACTCTTTCTTCACATGCAAATTGACCAGGTTGTGATAATTCTTTTTTTACTGTTAGACTAGCACTTTCACCAAATAAAACCTTGAAAACTTCTTCAGTTAAATGTACGTGACGAGCAGATGTTTCAACTAAAACTTTCATATTAATTTCTCCTTATTTTCTCTTGATATAATTTATATATTTTATCAGCTAATTCGACTAAAGTAATTTCTTCATTAGCTATACAATAATCAATATTTGGAATATTTTTAAATACTTCTCGATCATTAATAATTCTTTTTTGAATATCTTCTTCTTTATCTTGGCGATAAATCATACGATTAATTCTTTCTACTTCACTTGTCTGCAAATAAAAAGATACTATTTCATTAGACATTTCTTGAAAGAATGCTTGAAAACCATTTGGTTCTAAAATAACAATTTTATCATCAGATACATCGCTTCTTCTAGTACCATACCAATTACCATTATAATAAACACATTCTACAAATTCATGATTTTCTTTTAATCTTAGAAACTCATCCAGTGTAACAAAATTATATGAAACCCCTTTTATTTCACCAACACGAATTTGTCTTGTAGTGTATGTAACCATTCTTTTCATCCCATACTTGTTAATTAAGATGTTTGCTACTTCTGTTTTTCCGGAAGCACTTGGACCAACTAATATTAGCATATGATTACCTCAATAATGTTTATTATTTTATATTATAAAATTTCATATGTTCATAATACTTGTATATTATACTCTTTTTTTGCTATCTTTGCAAGACTAAAAAAATATATCTAATATCACATTAAAATAAAAACCCACCAAAGTGGGTTTTCATTACTTAGTAATCAATGCTAATGTTCTAAATTTAAACTTCGCAGTTGTAATTACATGTTTTTCAGTTTTACTCTTTAGAGCAACTTCGATTGTTTCTTGTTTGATAGTATCTTCTTCTAGAACAAAACAATCTCCATCTGGCGTTAGGAAAAACCAAGGTTTTGTAACATCTTTTAATTCAAGATCTAAAACTCCCGAAAATTCAATAACCATATTATCTTTATCAAGCATTGCTGGAATTGTTGCTTTTTCACGAACATTTTTTAAACTGAAACAATCAACATCTAAACAATTTTTTTCATAAGTCATTTTTGCATTAATTAATACATCAGTAGCTTTATTTGTAATTTCTGTAAACTTTTCTTTAAATCCCACAAACTTTACCCCCTTCTATTATTTTTAAGTTTTATAAATTTAAATTTGATTTCCAGCAAATTGTGTTTGATATAAATTATAGTATCTACCTTTCTTTTCTAATAACTCTTTATGATTTCCTTGTTCTACAACTCTTCCATGATCCATTACGATAATAATATCAGCATCTTGAATCGTAGAAAGACGATGGGCAATGATTAATGAAGTACGATTTTTCATTAAAGCAACCATTGCATCTTGAATATTCTTTTCAGTTCGCGTATCAACATTAGATGTTGCTTCATCTAAAATTAAAATCTTTGGATCGGCTAGAATTGCCCTAGCAATCGTTAATAATTGTTGTTGTCCTTGACTGATATTACTTCCTGATTCACTCAAAATTGTTTGATATTGTTCTGGTAATTTTTCAATAAAGTAATTTGAGTTACTCATTTCCGCAGCTTTTCGAATTTCTTCATCAGTAGCTAAGTGATTACCATACTTGATATTTTCTTCAATTGTTGTTTGAAACAATACAGTATCTTGCAATACAATGGCAATTGCTTTACGTAAATCTTCCTTCTTAATATCATTTATATTAATTCCATCTAAATATATTCCACCTTTTTGTGGATCATAGAAACGCATGAGAAGATTTACAACTGTAGTTTTTCCTGAACCAGTTGCTCCTACTAAAGCAATTTTTTGCCCCGGTTTTACATCTAAATTAAAGTCGTATAATACTTGTTCACCATCTACATATGAGAAGTCAATATTCTTAAATGATACATAACCTTTAATTTCACTTGTTTCTAAACTCTTTGTTCCTTCATCGATTTCTAGTGGGCTATCCATAATTTCAAAAACACGTTCAGCAGCAGCCATTGATGATTGAATTTGTGCCCAAACATTGGCAATTTCATTAATTGGGCGTGAAAATTTCTTAGAATATAAAATGAATTTTGCCATCAACCCAACTGTTACAGCATATCCGATTACACCCCAGCCACCTAAACTACTTTCTACAGTTGCCATATAGCCACCTACACCACAAATAAGTAAGAACCCAAAGTTATTAATTAAGTTCATTACAGGACCCATTAAACCACCCCATATTTGTGCTTTAATTCCAACAGTTTTTAATTCTTCACTTACTTCATTAAACTTTTTCTTTACTTCATCTTCGTGTGAATATGCTACAACTGTACGATATCCAACAATTGTTTCTTCTGTGTGACCATTTAGATTACCAAGTAATGTTTGCTGATCTTTATAATACTTACGCATTTTTTTAGATAATACTTTTACAACAAAAATTGAAATAAAAATTGAAGACATACTAATGATTGTTAAGAACCAATTTAAATATAACATTACTACAATTACTCCAATAATTGTTAAGACACCAGAAACTAATGAAGCAATTGATTGTGACACAGTGTTAGAAATCTTATCAACATCGTTAGTCATACGACTCATAATATCACCATGTGGATGATTATCAATATACTTAACAGGTAAACGAACTATATGTTTAAATAGATCGTTACGCATTATTCGAACAGTAGTTTGACTTAATCTTGCGGAAGAAAGTGTTTGAAAATATGTAAATAAAGCAGATAACACATAAGTAAAAATCATTCCATATAAAACCAATAATAAACTTTCCCAATCAACCTTAGGTTGTTTACTTGTAATTGTAAGAATATCCATTGCTTCCCCTTGTAAATAAGGTCCAACCAATGAAAGGACAGCAACTAATAGTGCCATTATAATTAGCGTAATAAATAGCATCTTATTGCCACCAATATAATTAAGCAATCTAATCAATGTCTTTTTCGCATCTTTTGGTTTTTCTACAACCATCATTCCACGAGGACCATGTCCAGGACCTGGTCCTGGTATATTATTTCTTGCAGGTGTTTTTTGATTATTCATTATCGTCACCTCGCTTTAATTGAGAATTATAAATATCTTGATATACTGCACATGTTTTGATTAATACATCATGAGTATCACAAGCGATTAGTCTTCCTTTGTCAATAATTGCAATACGATCAGCATTTTTAGCACTAGCAATACGTTGAGCAATTAAAATAATTGTTGTATCATCCATCTTTTCTTTTAATTCCTTGTATAACTTAGCTTCTGTTGCTAAATCTAAAGCACTAGTAGAGTCATCAAAAATTAAGATTTCTGGTTTTCTAATCAAAGCACGAGATATTGCGATACGTTGTTTTTGACCACCAGATAAAGATGATCCTCTTTCCCCTACAATAGTATCATAACCTCTAGCAAAGCCACTAATAAAGTTATGAGCTTGGGCAATAGTTGTTACTTCTTCAATTTCTTCGATTGTCGCATCACTTTTACCCCAAAGAATATTTTCACTAATCGTACCACTAAATAATTCAGTTTTTTGTAAAACAATGCTAATTCGAGATCGTAAATCATCTAAATCATAGTCTTTGACATTAACACCATCAACTAATACTTCACCATCAGTTACATCATAAAAACGAGGAATTAAATTAACAATTGAACTCTTTCCTGAACCGGTTGGGCCTAGAATTGCTAGAATTTCACCTTTTTTAACTTTTAATGAAAAATCATTAACAACCATTTTTCCACTATAATTAGGATAACAAAAGTTAACGTTTTTAAATTCAACAGTCCCTTTATCTTCCTCTTTTACTATAACTTTTTTATCACCATAAATCTTTGAAATTACAACAGGATTACTTTCTAATACAGCATTGATACGATTAGCACTAATTTGTGCTCTACTTAAACTTTGAGATACCATAACTAATTGCATTACAGACATTAATACCATAGAAACATAAGTAAGTCCTGACATTAATTTACCAACAGACATTACTGTTGTATTACCAGCTAAAATAAGTTCAACATTTTGACTAATTTCCAAACCACCAAAATAGATAATAGCTATTATTACCCCGTTTAATAGAATTGTCATAATTGGACTTAAAACTGATAAAATCTTTAATACTTTATATGTTGTATCAGATAAGTCAGTATTAGCCTCATCGAATCTTTTGATTTCATTTTCTTCTTGTGTATAAGCTTTTACTACTCGCACACCATTAACATTTTCTTGAACAACAGAGTTTACTTTATCGACTTTAGTTTGCATCAACCCAAAGAATGGAATTGCTTTCTTTAATAATAAAACAATAATTAATAATTGAATAGGCATTACAATGGCTAGAATTAGGGCAAATGTTGGTGATGTAATTAACATAAAAATTATTCCACCAATAAACATAATTATTGTTCTTATGAACATCCTGATTGCCATTGATACAAAATCTTGCACTTGTGTAATGTCATTAGTAATTCTAGTTACAAGTGAACCTGTTGTAAACTTATCTGTTTGTTCAAAAGATAAATCTACAACATGAGAAAAGACATCTTTTCTTAAATCATTACCAAATGAATTAGCAGCAGATGCAGCACAAGCAGCTGACATAATTCCACAAAATCCACCAATAGCTAATGCGGCAAGAATCAAAGCTCCAAAGATTAACACATTTGATATTTTATCATTTAATGACAAAGCTTCATTTAAGATACCATTATCAACAATTTGTTCCATAAACTTTGGTTGAATTAAATCAAATATTACTTCTAATACCATAAAAATAGGTGCTAAGAGAGCATATTTCCAATAAGGTTTTAAATAATGTAATAACTTTTTCATAATTACTCACCTTTTTCACTCGGAAAAATTCCCATATGATCAATCATTTTTATTAACACTTTTTTAGTATAATCTAATTCTTCTTCATTTAAACAAGATAAAAACTCATTATCAGTTTCATCAAACAGGCTTTTGATCAACTGTTGTGTTTCCCTGCCTTTTTCTGTCATGTAAATATTAGTTATTCTTTTATCATTTTCATTTTCCGTTCTTGTAATTAAACCATTAGCTTCCATTTTTTGTAACGTTAAAGATATTGTCGGTGCTTTTAACTTTGTAAAATTCACAATATCTAATTGCGTACAACCATCCTTCTTTTCTAAAGCAAATAATATCGGACGAAATGCATCAACTAAACCAGCCGAATCTGCTTTAGAACGCATTTTATCACGAAATCCTTTTGCAATATCATGAATAAGCATCATGATATTTTTCTCTTCCAATTTCATGAAAACATCTCCTTGTATAATAGTTAGTTTTAAAACTAATTTATTATACAACATTTTCTAATTTTTTTCAAGAACTTTTCATTATTTTTTTATCCTAATGTAACATCCAGTACCATCATTGTCACAAAACCAAAAATTACTCCTAAAGCCGCTAAAATTTTGTTATCTTCAAAAGCTTCTGGTATTAATTCAGAACAAACAACTGCAATCATTGCCCCAGCCGAAAATGCTAATAAAAATGGAAGAATTGTTCTCACTGTTAAGGCAAATAATACTCCTAATAACCCAGCAAACACTTCCACAATTCCTGATGCTTGTCCGATAAAGAATGCTTTACTCCTACTATATCCTTGACTTCGCAGTGGCATCGCAACACAAGCCCCTTCAGGAAAATTTTGAATTCCTATTCCTAAAGCTAATAAAATTGCATCGATTAAAAAAGCACCAGGTATCAATAAACCAACAGTTCCAAATGCCACACCAATAGCCATTCCCTCGGGAATATTGTGCATTGTTACTGCTGATACTAAAAGTAAATTTTTTCTTCTCTTGCTTTCAATCTTAAACTTTAACCCTAATAAGATGTCACCACCAATAACAAATAGCCCACCAACAATAAAACCTATTGTCGGGATTATAACACTGTTCTGATGTATTTCACTAGCCAATTCAATCGCTGGATTTAATAAAGACCAAAAAGATGCAGCAATCATTATTCCACTTGCCATACCTAACATAATATCTAAAATTTTTTTATTAATCCTTTTAAAGAAAAATACTAAACTTGCTCCTAAAGCTGTCATCGCATATGAAAATAAAGTTGCAATTAATGCTTGAATAACTAAGTTTAAGCCTTTAAACCACTCCATAACATCACCTAATATTAATATATTATCTATAATTAATTTAGGTGAAAATAATTTTTATTTTACATATTATTGAAATTAATATAAAATGAAATATAGAAAAATATAATCAATTATTGTATAATTAGTATATAGAGGTGATTTTATGGATATTTATTTATATGTGTCATCATTCTCACAAGATAATGTTTGGCAATTTCTAATCCAAATATTTATTTTATTGATTGCATTATTATTAGGAAATGCAATTAGAAGAAAAGTACCAATAATTAAGAAAAGTTTAATTCCATCAGCTTTAATTGGTGGCTTACTAATTATTTTATTAAAACTTTTTCCATGGTTTAATAATCTTATTGATAAAGATTTTATGGAAATTGTAACCTATCATACATTAGGATTAGGTTTTATTGCTATCACATTAAAAACTATTAGAAAAAACGAAAAATCAACAAAAACTACAATTATTGAAACTGGAGCTTTAACTGCTTCAACTTATGTAATTCAAGGAATTGTCGGTCTTGGTGCTTCACTAATCATGTTTCTACTATTTGACTTCTTTGTATGTGGAGGTCTTCTTTTACCGATGGGATTTGGACAAGGTCCTGGACAAGCACTAAATTTTGGTACTATTTATGAAACAGAATATGGATTTGTTGGGGGGAAAAGTTTTGGCCTAACAATTGCGACAATCGGGTTCTTATGTGCGTGCGTCATCGGTGTCATTTATATGAATATTTTAAAAAGAAAAGGAAAACTTACTACTTATTCATTAAATGAAGGGAAAAAGAAAACTTTAGAAGATTATGAAACTGACAATGATATTCCAGATGCAGAATCAGTTGATAAACTTTCAATTCAATTAGCCTTAGTATTTGGATTATACGCACTAACATATTTATTGATGCTTGGAATTAGCAAAATTCCTCTAGGAGATTTTGGTATTAAAACAGTTCAACCATTAGTGTGGGGATTTAACTTCTTATGGGGTGTACTTTTTGCGACAATTGCAAAAAATTTAATCAAATATTTCCAAAAGAAAAAAATTATAAATCGTAATTATACAAATAACTATCTACTTGATAGAATTAGTGGCTTTATGTTTGATTTAATGATTATTGCGGGTATTGCAGCAATTGACTTCAACAAACTAAAGGATTTATGGCTTCCACTAATAATAATTTGTGTTTTAGGTACAATCGTTACATTCTTCTTCGTATTAAAAGCATGTAAACATTTATATCCTACTTATCAATATGAAGCATTCTTCTGTATGTTTGGAATGTTAACCGGTACAGCAAGCAATGGTATTATTTTATTAAGAGAAATTGATCCAAAATTTTCAACACCTGCTTCAGATAACTTAGTATTCCAAAACTTTCCTGCAATTGTTTTTGGTTTTCCTATTTTATTATTATTAAACTTTGCACCAAAAGGATTAACACAATCAATCATCACCCTTATAATATTAATTGTGTTATTTACTGCTTTTTATCTATTTATTTTCCGAAAGAAAATCTTTAATAAGCACTATAATTAAAAGTGGTTCAAAAATACATATAATCAAAATGGTCATATAACTTTTGTTATATGACCTCTTTTTATATACTTTATTTTGTTTATTTGCAAGTTTGTGTTAATTCATATAATATTTTAAGCTGTTTCTTCTGAACAAATTATGATTTTTCTTGATTTTGAATTTAAACCATATATATTAATATTACCAAACGAATTCAAATAACTAGAATAATCTATATTTTCAAACTCATCTTTAAATTGATCATAAGAAATATCTTGGTAAATTTTAACAAAAACTTCAATTAGTTGTGAATATACTTTTTAAAATCAAAAGTTTTCTCATTTTTTGAAGCACAACTTTCTTGTTGTGTAATAACTGCATCACATCCATATCTATAGTTATCAAATAAAACATATTCCGAACCTATTTTTCGCATTTTGCTTTTATTATTCTTCTCTGTTTTTTTTCAAACATATTTCCATATTCCAGCTTTTCTACTACTTTGTAAAAGAAATTACGTTTAATCAAATATAATTTATCATTTTCACGAATTATTTCATTGAATCCGGGTTTAACGTTTGCATTATCAGATTCACAAATTACTGCTCCTGATATTGCACCCCACATAAAATCGCTCGCAGCTCCATCTAAAGCACCTTCCCAGCTACCTGTTATTCCTCCAATAAAACCACCAACTAAATCTCCTCTTACAGCACTTGTAACAGCACCATAGAAAGATGCACCGAGAATTACTCCAGCGGCCCCGCCGGTAAAGACTGTCGCTATTCCTAATCCGACAATTTCTGCACCACCAATTAATCATTCTACCCATTGAGGCAAATTACCAGAAGGATCGCTATAAGAAATCGGATTGTTGTAACATTAGCAATATAGGTTAAGTCCATTGATACTTTCAGGAACTAAATACTCAATACTATCAGGACTTATAAACCTGCAAAGTTCAGGCAAATAATATCTAAAGTTGCAATAGAATAACTGAGTTTCATCAAACTATTATTAATTACGCTGAGACAGCAGCTAAATTAACCGAAAAGTTAAATAATTGCTATGAATATGAATTAACTAATACTTTAACTGGAGATGAAACATATATTAAAGTAAATGGGAAAATAAACTATTTTTTCTTCTTTAAAGATACTTCTAAAAAGATTATTTCTTCATATAGAATCTTTCCTAAAAGAGATACATTATGTGCTATCAAATCCATTTATGAATCGCTATCTAAATATGAGAAAGTTCCAGATGATTTAAGAATTATTACTGATGGTAATCCCATTTATAATGCAGCACAAGTGTTTTTCTCTACTCATGATATTAAATTTGATTTATATCAAGTAATAGATGTTAAAAACAATGATGAGATATCTTGTAAATACAGACCTTATAAGCAAATAGAGGAAAGACTAAATAGAACATATAAACTAAATTACTATGGTACCAATGGATATGGCACATATAGAGGAGCAAACATATTCATATCTTTATTCGTATGCTTTCATAATTTTCTAAGAAAACATTCAGGAATAAATAATAAAACACGTATAGATGATAGCACGATAAATAAGATAAAATTAATGCCTAATAAATGTCTAAAAATATTAGAAATAGCAAGAAGTTATTAAATTCATTAATTCTTTCATAACTTTTCATAATTTATTTGACACTACCCTTCATCTTTTAATCCATTAAATGTTTCATAATATAAATCATAAAATGTAAATTGATCCATTCTTCTTCCCTCCTTTCATTAATTTTTAAATTGATTCTTATAAATTAGTTAAATCTTTTTTATCACTCTCCTTTTAATTAGTCCACAATTAATGAGAGAATAAAATATAGTCCCTCAATATATATGGAAAGAAATATGTGTTTTGTAGGGTATTTTTGAAAAATATTTTTTAAAATACTCCCTCAATAGATATGGAAAGTTATAATCAAAAACTTAGACGTTTTTATAAAAAAAGTTAAAAATTTTTTTCTAAATTAAAAATTACCCTTCACTATATATGGAAAGAAACTCGTGTTTTGTACGGGTGTTTTTAAAAAATAATTTAAAAAAATAAAAATATCCCCTCACTATATATGGAAATTTAGGAGTCAAAAGTTAAACGTTTTTAAGAAAAAAATTAAAAATATTTTAAACAATAAAAAAACTCCCCATACTATATATGGAAAGTCTTAGTTAAAAAGTTTAACGTTTTTATCAAATTGTCGAA
>JAEDHQ010000046.1 GCA_016296945.1 Bacilli bacterium
TTTTTACCTTCTTATTTATAATTTTTGTTGTTTAATAATATATATTATGATATAATTAATTAGTAATTATAAACGTTGTGAGGATAAAAATGAAAAATAATCAAGTATATGTAAAGAAAATAATATTATTTTTATTTGATATGATTGTGGCTTTCTTTGCAAGTTATGCGGCAATACTGATAGTAGAATTTACATCACATGAATCTTTATTAGATAATGTTTTAATTTATTCGTTAGTAATGGTTGGGGTTACTTTTATAGTCTTTTATTTCATGAAACTTTATGCAAGTTTATGGGATTATGCCGGTATTGAAGAGTTTGTAAAATTGACAGTTGCGATTGTTTTAATTTTCTTATTGAATTTAGGTTTTTCTTTTCTTTCTGGTTTGATAGCTGGAGAAAGATTTGTGCCAGTTCGTTGGTGTATAGTGTTTTCGATGTTGCAATTATTTTTTACTTTAGTTGGTCGTGTAATTTTACGTTTTATTCGTTATTATAAAAAAGGTAATAAAATCTTAGGAATTAATCAAAATAAAATCAGTGATAAAATTCGTGTAATGATTGTTGGTGCTGGTGAAGCAGGTGCAACATTAATTCGTGAAATCAGAAATAATACTACTTTAGGAATGTATCCAGTTTGTTTAATTGATGATGATAGTTCAAAACTTCATCAATTTATGGAAGGCGTTAAAGTTGTTGGTAATAGAGATGATATTCCTCGAATAGTTAGCGCTTATAATATTGATAGAATTATCATTGCTATTCCTTCATTAACTGCTAAGCAATTATCAAATATTATTTTAATTTGTAAAGATACTCGATGCAAGATTCAAACAATTCCTGGCATTTATCAAATGGTTAGTGATACAAATATGTTAAGTAATGTACGTGATGTTTCTGTCAATGAACTATTAGGCAGAGAACCAGTAAGTGTTAATCTCGAAGAGATAAATGGATACTTAAAAGATAAAGTAGTATTAGTAACAGGAGGCGGCGGTTCAATTGGCTCTGAATTGTGTCGTCAAATTGCGAAAAGTAGTCCTAAACAATTAATTATTTTAGATATTTATGAAAATAACGCATACGATATTGAACAGGAATTAAAACGTGATTATAAAGATACATTGAATCTTTTAGTTTTGATTGCTTCTGTTCGGGATAAGAAAAAAATTGACGATGTTTTTGATAAATATCGTCCAGAAATTGTTTTCCATGCAGCTGCTCATAAACACGTACCATTAATGGAAACTAGTCCTAATGAAGCTGTAAAAAATAATGTTTTTGGAACTTATAATGTGGCAAGAGCAGCAGATAAATTTGGGGCCAAACGCTTCATTATGATTTCTACAGATAAAGCAGTTAATCCTACAAATATTATGGGTGCTACAAAACGAATTTGTGAAATGATTGTGCAAACAATAAATAAAAAGTCAAAAACAGAATTTGTGGCAACAAGATTTGGTAATGTCTTAGGATCTAATGGCTCAGTAATTCCATTATTTAAAAAACAAATTGAAAATGGCGGCCCTGTTACTGTAACTCATAAAGACATCGTACGTTATTTTATGACTATTCCAGAAGCAGTTAGTTTAGTCTTACAAGCCGGAAGTTATGCAAAAGGTGGCGAAATCTTTGTTTTAGATATGGGTGATCCTGTAAGAATTTATGATTTAGCAGTCAACTTAATAAAATTAAGTGGTTATACTCCTAATGTAGATATTAAGATTAAGATTATTGGTTTAAGACCTGGTGAAAAGCTTTATGAAGAGATACTAATGGATGAAGAAGGACTTCAGGATACACCTAACAAACTAATTCATATTGGTAAGCCAATTGATTTAGATGAAGATGCTTTATTTACAAAATTAGATGAACTATATAAAGCGGCATATGATGAAACTGAAGATATGAAGTCCAAAGTTGAAGAATTAGTACCTACATATCATAAAGATTCATCTTGTTAATAAGATGAAAATAATTTAAAAAATAAAGCCTTGTAATATGTAATAATTTAATATATAATTATTACAAAATATTACGAGGTTTTTATATGGAATTTTTAGGAAAACATGCAATTGGAAAAGTATTACAAGATGATGCACTTAAAGTATCAAGTGAAGCAAAGAATGCCAAGAAAAACGATCCAGCAGTTATTGATGGAACATTAGGAACATTCTATTATGAAGATGGAACATTTTGTACTCATAACGTTGTCAAGAAAGTATTTAGTAGTTTGAGTGACCAAGATGTTTATGCATATTCTACATCTGATGGTGGTAAAGATTTTCAAAATGCAGCATTCAATCATTTATTTAGAGCATATCGTTCATTTATAGAACAAACAATGGAGATTAAATGTATTGCCACTCCTGGGGGAACTGGGGCTTTAGTAAGTAGTTGTTATACAACACTTGATACAGAACAAACAATATTAATTCCTGTTCCTTGTTGGGGACCTTATTTTGGAATTGCAAAACATCGTAATTTCAATGTGGAAACATTTTTTATGTTTGACGATGATAAATTTAACATTAAAGGGTTTATTGAAAAAGCTAATAAAATAATTGATAAGCAACATAAATTAGTATTTATTTTAAATGATCCTTGTAATAATCCTACAGGCTATACTATGAGTGACGATGAAATGCTTGAAGTGATTAATTATTTAAATAATACTAATGTTCCTTGTGTTTTAATATATGATTGTGCATATATGGATATGGCAGCAGAAGGAATTAAAAAGACACGAGAAAAATTGAAACACTTTACAAAAGCAAACGAAAATGTAATTATTTCTTTATGTCTAAGTTATTCAAAAACATATTTTATTTATGGTCAAAGATTAGGTGCGCAAATAATTATTGGTAAAGATAAAAAAGCAGTAAATGAAATGTATGATGCTGGATGCTATCTAGCCCGTAATACATGGAGTAACTGTAACCATGGAATGATTTCTTTGGTTACTACTGTTGATAAAGATATCAATTTACGTTTAGAATTAGACGAGGAATTATCAGTTGTTTGGGATTCATTAAAAAATAGAAGTAAGATTTTCTTAAGTGAAGCACAAGAAGTTGGATTATATATTTATCCATATTCAGGAGGATTCTTTATTTCGGTTCCTTGTAAAAACAATGTGTTAATTTGTGAAATGCTTAAACAAGATTATAAAGTATATTTATTACCAGTTAGTGGTGTTGTTAGAGTAGCAATTTGCTCATTAAGTCAAAAAGATTGTGTAGGATTAGCTAGAAAAATAAAAGACACAATTGATCGTTATGATAATTTTAAAGCATAAATTCTTATATTAAATTAAAGTCATAGTATTAACTATGGCTTTTTTAAAATGGCTATGGTATAATATAATGGTAAATAAAAAATTTAACCATTATGTAGAGAGAAATATATGATTAGACTAAGAAAATTTTTAGATAGTTATTTTTATATTCCAGTTGTATTTATAGTATCATTTGTCTTCTGGTATATAGCTTATTCACATCGATTAGATGATAATGCTTTAGTTTTTATGAATAAAGTAGAAAATATTGCTTTAGTTACTTTTGGTGTTGTTGCTGCTTTACTATTAGTGCTTTTCAAAAATACCTTTTATTTTATTCCTTGGATAATATTTGTCCCTTTTATTTTTGCAAGGCCATTTGATGTCTTAACTATTCCAGTATTTATTTATGTTGGATTAGGAATAATGGTTCTAGGGTTGGTATTAAATATAATTATATATAAACCAAAGCTTAAAATAGGAAAATTTTTCTGGGGATTTTTAATTTTATGTATTGCTTTCGTTCTCGGAGGAATTAACGTACCAACTGAAAACTTTGTCTTTCAGTTATTCCTAACATTACTATGTGTTTGTGCATTTTTATTATTATATTGTATGATTGCTTCTTCATCGCAAGTTGATTTTAAAGTAATTGCTAGATTATTTACATATTTAGGGATATTTTTGATATGTCAATTAGCAGTCTATTTTTTTTCTCAAGAAGACATTTTAGCTGGTTTTTTATCTAAGAATTCAAATGTTGGATGGGGAGTAAGCAATAATGTTGCTTTAATGTTACTTTTTACATTTCCTTTTACTTTTTATCTTGCTATGCAAGCAAAGAATGCAAAGACTATTATTTATAGTATTTTGGCTTTTGTACAAATGTTTGGAATTGTTGTAACATATTCTCGAGGTTCTATTTTTTCGTTATTAATTGGATTAATAGTCTTTCTTCCATTCGTTATTGTAAAAGCAAAAGATAAGATTAGTTTATGCGGAATATTAATTGTAATACTAATCGTATTGGTAATTGGAATATTCAAGTTTAAAACAAGCATGCCAGAAGAGTTTAAACAAATCCATGATATTCTCTTAAAAATTAATTTAGATAATCTAAATGGTAGAACACCTATTTATGAAGAATGTTTGAAAGTTTTGAAAGAAAACATGATCTTTGGTCAAGGCATTTTATCTTCATATAAAGATAATGGTTCTGGTGAACTTGTTTATGAATGGGGACATAGTACAATATTGCAAACTGTTCGCACAATGGGTTTATTTGGTTGTTTTGCAATGCTAGTTCATTTATTCCAAAAATATTTTGTATTACTAAAAAAACCAAATGTTTGGAAAATTACAGTCGTAGCTAGTTTTGCAATCTCTGGTTTTTATGGTTTATTTGATGTTAGTTATTATTTTGTAAACTATATGATTCCTTTAGTGTTAGGAATGGCAATGTTAGAATACGAATTTGAAAAAATGAATGAAGTGGATTATGAAGTTCTTTAGTGAGTCAGGATATGGTCCTATTAGGGGAATGTTTTCAATAGACCATTTAATATTTTCATTAACAGGAATTATAGCTATTTTTATGTTAGTTTTTTTAACACATAAAAAAAACAAAGAGCAAATAGACAAGTATATCAAATATATATTTATTATTGTTGTTGTACTTGAGATCTTAAAAATAATTTGGAACTTTGTTTATCGTACTAACATTGAATTAAATAATTGGGTTCCACTATATTTTTGTAGTTTATTTATTTACGCTAGCGGGATGTATAGTTACGGGGAAGGAATAATTAAAAAAATTGGCTTTTTGTGGATGACATACGGGCAAATCATTGGGGGACTAGTCTTTATACTCTTTCCTTCTTCATCAGTTGGAATCCAACCATTGTTTCATGTTTTGACATTTCACAGTTGGATTTATCATGTTTTAACAGCTTATGTAGGAATAATATTAATATTCAAGAATTTAGATTCGTTTAAATCTCATGATATAAAACTATATACAATTACAATATTAAGCGTTGAATTATTTGTTTATATTTTTAATGTCATTTTTGATTCAAACCTGATGTTTATAAATAGTCCGGGAGTGGTTGAACCATTAAATTATGTACAAAATATTTTTGGTTCGTTTTATCCTTTAATAATTGGGATATCACAATGCATTGGATCATTTTTGATTTCTTTTGGAATTATTAAATTTTTTAAAAAAATACAAAGCGTAAAGATTTAAGGTTTCCTTAAGTCTTTTTTTATAGCATACATTAATAAGTATTAGGAAATAATTGCTAGATAAATATCTATAAAAATGATTAGTTATGCTGCTTTTATTAATCTTTTTTTGTATTATTTAGTTGATTAATCATAAAATATATTAGAGGTGTTTATGGATTATGAAAACATATGAGAAATGTGTGATTTGTGGGAAAAACACAAGTGTAGATAAAAATAAAATAATTAGTGAAAGAAAACATTATATCATTGGGTGTGGGCAATTATGTGATGAATGTTATAAAAAAGTAGAGAATAACATAGATTATAACGACCAATAACCTTTAATTTTTATCAATAAACTTGAAATGATTAGCAAAATATGGTAAAATATAGTGAAATAGTGATAGTCAAGAGGTATTGTATGTTAGAAATATTGAAATATATTTTGTTAGGCTTAGTACAAGGACTAGCTGAAGTTCTTCCTATATCATCTAGTGCTCACCTAATTATCGCTCAAGAAATATTAGGTATAAGTGAAGAAGGATTAACTTTTGAAATATTTTTACATCTAGCTAGTTTAATGGCTATTCTTGTTTTTTTATGGAAAAAGTTTTGGAAACTACTTAAGGGATTCTTTTTATACTTATTTAAGAAACAAGAAGAGAATAAAAGAGAATTTATGTATTGTTGGTATATAGTTATTTCAACAATCCCAACAGTTATTTTTACATTAATCCTTAAAGATTTAGTTGATCTTGCCAGTTCAACTTTATGGGTTGTAGGGTTGTTATTAATTATAAATGCGATTATGTTATTCTTCCTTACAAGAATTCAAGGAACAAGAAAGGAAGAAGATTTGAATTGGAAAGATGCTTTAGTTATTGGCTGTTTCCAATGTGCTGGAATTTTTCCTGGTATTAGTAGAAGTGGTTCTTGTATATCTGGTGCTTTTGCTCGTAAAATTGATAAAGAAACTGCTGCTGATTATGCATTTATAATGTTTATTCCTGCTGTAGTAGGAGCTACGGTGTTAGAATTAACTCATATTAGTGAGATGACTATTGTAAGTAGTCAAATACCACTTTATTTAATAAGTTTTATTATTGCTGGTCTTGCTACTTATTTTGCTTTTAAATTATTACTTACAGTTATCCGCAAAGGAAAACTTAGCTATTTCAGTATTTATTGTGCATTAGTTGGAACTGCAACAATAATTTATAGCTTTGTAAAATAAATAAAATGAGTAAAATTATAAAGTTTATTAAAGAGTTTTTTCAAGGATTAGCTATTGGAATTGCGAATGTTATTCCCGGATTTAGTGGTGGAACAATGGCCATTATTTTTAATGTCTATGAAAGAATTATCGACGCTTTTAGTAATGTCTTTAAACATCCAATTAAAGTAATTAAAGATGTTTGGGCAATAGCAATAGGATTAGTTGCCGGCGTGTTATTAGCTATTATTGGCATTGTTAAGTTGTTAGAATTTGCTCCTATTCCAACAGTAATGTTATTTGTAGGTTTAATTATTGGTTCAATTCCTTTTATATATTTAAGTACTAAAAAACATGGTAGACCAAAGTTTTATGATTATATCGGTCTAATAATTGCACTTATTTTTTTAGTTATATTGCCATTAATTCAAGGAAATACAATTGAAGCAGTAACATTTAATTTTTGGATTGTACTTATAGTATTTATTATGGGGATAATAGCTGCTGCTACAATGATTATTCCAGGAGTTAGTGGTTCACTTGTTTTGATGATTTTTGGTTATTACTTCTTTATAATGAGTACACTAAAAGAAGTGATTTATAGTATTTTATCGTTTGATTTTGCAAATATTTTACAATCAATAATTATTGTATTATCATTTGGTTTAGGGTGTGTGTTTGGCTTAGTTTTTATTTCAAAATTAATTAAAAAATTATTTGAAATATGTCCTAAGACTGTTTATTTTATTATTTTGGGTTTTCTAATCGCATCTCCATTTTCTATTGTTTACGCTGTGTTACAAGAATATCCTAATGCTATAAAAAGTATGGGAATATGGGATTATACTATTAGTGCCTTAGTTTTAGCTTTGGGGACTTTTGTAGCTGGTTACTTTTCAATGTATGAAAAAAAGTGTGCTAATAAAGAAAATGAAACAAATGAATTGAAAAATGATGAAACTAAGCAATAATTTAAAGAAACATCAAAAAATTGGAATTATTTTTACTATTTTATATTTTATATCGGTATTCTTTTTCTTTTTTCTGAGTTTACAAAGTGGAAGTGCTTCATCAAATCAATCTAGTTTTGTAACTGAAGCGATAATCAAAATAATATTAATTTTTAATAAAAATTGGCAATATGATTATGATATTGTTCATAACATCGTAAGAAAACTAATTGGACATTTTGGATATTCTTCTATGATGGGAATATTAGGATTTTTATCTTGGTATTTTTTAAGATTAAAAATGACTGAGTCACTATTAATTAATTTTATAATCGGTTTATTAATTGCAAGTGTTTCTGAAATATTGCAAATGATTCCAAATGATAGAGGACCTAGTTTTGGCGATTTATTAATTAATTATATGGGATATTTATCTGGCTTATTAATAATATTTATAATTATAATTTTATTTAATAAAAGGGGAAACTATGATGACTGATGATATTTATACTGAATTATTAAATGTAGCGAAAGAGTTCGTAAATGTTAATAAAATTGTAGATGTGATAGAACTAAAAGGTGGGCATATTAATAGTACTTATTTAATTAAAATGCCACAGGCTCAATACATTCTCCAACAAATAAATAGTGATGTTTTTGTAAGCCCGTTTGGGATGATGCACAACATATGTGAAATAACAGATTATATTCGTAAACAAGTTATTTATGATGGAAAAGATCCAAACAGAAGTGTGATGAATGTAGTAAAAACAAGATATGATCAAGTTTTATGTATCAGAAATGATAAATATTGGAGATGCATGCAATACATTGACAATTCTACGGCATATGATCATATTACTTCTCCAGATATGTTTTATGAGGTTGGCAAAGTAGTCGGTGAATTTCAAAGTTTATTGCAGGGATTCCATACGAGAGTTTTAGATGAAACAATTGCACATTTCCACGATACACCATATCGATATAAAAAATTCATAGATTGCATAAAACTTAATCGAGTTAATCGTGTTAAAGATGTGCAAGAAGAAATAGAATTTATTAATCAACGTAGTAATAAATTCGATAAGATTACAAATTGGCTAGCAAACAAAGAGATTCCACGTCGTGTTACACACAACGACACAAAACCAAGTAATGTATTAATTGATGATGCAACAGGAAAAGCTTTATGTTTGATAGATTTGGATACAGTTATGAAAGGGTCTTTGTTATATGATTATGGTGACGCATTAAGAATTGGCGCATCAAAAGCTGCTGAAGATGAAGTAGATTTATCAAAGGTACTGATAGATTTGGGTTTGTTTGAGTCATTTACTAAAGGATTTTTAGAAGAAGTGAATGGTATTATTACTCCAAAAGAAGTGGAAGGATTATATGATGGATTCCATATTATTACTTGTGAAATTGCTATGCGTTTTTTACATGATTATATTGATGGAGATAATTATTTTAAAGTTCAATATCCAACACATAATCTTGTTCGTGCTCGAAACCAAATGGAAATGGTTAGAGAAATTGAAAAACATGAATCAGATATTAAAGCAATAATTAATAGGCTATTAAAAGAATTAGATTATAGTGAGGAGTTCTATTTTAAATAATAGCGATTGACAAAAAAATTTTATTTATTGATAAATTCAACAAAATATGATAAAATAAACATAGATATGCGAGGTGCCTAAATGAACGAAGAGACATACAATGAACAAGGAATATCACTAAGTGATTTATTCTTTTTAATAAAAAGAAATTTTTTGATGATTTTGATTATTACAATCATATGTGCAATTGCTGGTGGAGTTTATGCTTTTAGCATTAAAAAGCCAGTTTATACTGCAATTGCAACTGCGGTTGTGCAAGCAGAACCAACAAACAATGGTAGTGAAGCAACAAGTTATTCATATTCTGTTGCTTTAACTAATACTTTTAAAGATTTAATTAAGAATATTACTGTAATTAATGTTGCAGCTGATGAATTAATTGATGAAAATAATTATTCAGAAGGAGATCGTAATGCTTTAAAAGCAAAATTGCAAAAAAATGTTTCTGTATCTTCTACAACATCAACATTAACATTAACAGTTTCTGCAAATTCTACAACTCCTGAAGAAGCTATTTTACTTGCTAACGCAATTCTAAAAGCAACTGTTTCTGTTGTAGATAAGTATGCAGTTAATTCAGAAACTGGAGAAGTGATTAAAGATACGAATGGTGAACCAGTACATAATTATATTATCTTAGCTAATAAGCTAAAGGTCTTTAGTGAAGCTAGTATGGATACAACTTCTATAAAGAGTAATAAATTAATTATTGTAGCTGTTGCAATCGTTATTGGATTAGTTATTTCATTTGGTATTATTTTAGTTAAGTATTTATCTGATGATACTTTCACATCTAAAGAATCATTTGAAAAAGCCTATAATATTAATATTTTGTCTTCAATTCATGAAGCTGATGGAGGTAATCTATGATGTCTATTTTTGATAAAAAAAGAAAAAAACTACATCGTAGTGAATCAATTGTTTTTGGCCGTGAAGGTAATGAAATTGTCAAGGAAGCTTATAACAGATTAAAAGATAATATTTTATATTTTGCAGTTGATGGAACTAAAAAAGTAATTCAAGTTGAATCTTCTATAGCTGGCGAAGGTAAAACAACTACTGTTTCTAATTTAGGTGTATGCTTAGGATTAAGTGGTAAAAAAGTTGTTATTATCGATTTAGACTTTAGAAAAGCACGTACACATCGTTCATTTGAAATTGAAAATGTAGATGGAATTTCTGATTACATGGTTGGAAGAGTTAGTAAAGAAGAAATGATTAAACAAACAAAATATGAAAATGTTTCAATTATTAATCGTGGTAGTGAAGTAACTAACGCATCTGTTATCTTAACTTCAGAAAAATTAAAAAAATTAATTGAAGAATTAAAAAAGGATTATGACTTTATTTTATTAGATTGCCCACCAGTATTATTAATTAGTGATTATATTCATATTAGTAGTCTATCAGATGGTGTCTTATTTGTTGTTGCATATGCACAAACAAAGAAAAAACAAGTTTCTGAAGCTATTTCTTTGATGAAAAACAATAATATGAATATTATTGGAGCAGTTTATAGTTTTTATGACTATAAAAAGTCTAATAATTATAGTGAATATAATTATGGTTATTATAATTATTATGGATATGGAGATAAGAATAAGAAGAAATGATCGATATTCATAGTCACGTTATTCCGAATGTTGATGATGGAAGCACTTCTTTAGATGCTTCCATTAAACTTTTAAAAGAGGCAATTCATGAGGGTGTTACTGATTTAATATGCACGCCACATTATCGTAAACAGATGTTTGAAACAGAAGTTGAAAAATTAAAAATTCAGTTTTCACTTTTAGTAAATGAAGCAAAAAAGAATAACTTACCAATAAATCTATATTTAGGACAAGAGATTTATTTAAGAAGACCAAATGCTTTGAAAGAGTATTTTGAAAACAATAAAATTATCACAATTAATGAAACTAATTGGTTGCTGTTAGAGTTTTCATATACAAAAGATATTGACATCAGTGAAGTTATTTATAACGCAAAAATAAATGGTTATAATTCAATTATTGCCCATATTGAAAGGTATCAATATGTAACCTTGGAACAAGCATTTGAAATAAAAAAAATTGGAGCATTAATCCAAGTTAATGCTTCATCAATAAATGGCAAATATGGGTTTTTTATAAAAAGAAAAGTTTTAAAATTCATTAAAAATGGTTTAGTTGATTTTGTTGCTAGTGATATTCACGAATCTAGAGATAACGGAATGGCAAAAGCATATAATAAAGTAGTAAAGAAGTTTGGTCAAGAAGTTGCTTCTAAATTATTTAAGGAAAATGGAAAAATATTAATAAAGAGATAGGAATGTAATTTTTATGTTAAAACATGCAATTATTTTAGCTGCTGGAAAAGGAACAAGAATGCACACTGAATTACCAAAGTGTGCTTATCCGTTTTTAGATAAACCAATGGTAAGTTATATTGTTGACGCTTGTAAAGAAAGTGAAATTGATGAAATTGTTGTTGTCGTCGGTTTCAAAAAAGAAGTGCTGATTAATGTATTAGATGAAAGCTGTAAAATTGCTGTGCAAACAGAGCAATTAGGAACAGGTCACGCTGTTATGGCTGCTGAGGGATCGATTGAATCAAAAGAAGGAATTTGTTTGATTTTCCCTGGTGATATGCCTTTAATCGACAGTAAATCAATTAATAAACTAATTGAAAAGCATTTAAATGATCACAATGATTTAACTGTTGTTACGACAATTGTTGATGATCCAGCAAGATATGGAAGGATTTATCGTGAAAATGGCATTATTAAAAAGATTGTAGAATATAAAGATTGCAATCCTGAACAATTATTAATTAAAGAAATAAATAGCGGCTTATTCTGCGTTAATACTAAGTTATTATTTGAGGGATTAAAAGAAGTTAAAAATATTAATGCACAAAATGAATATTATTTAACTGATTTAGTGGAAATTTTAGGACGTAATTATAAGGTTGATAGTTATGTGTTAGAAGATGATTTTATTTTAACTGGCATTAATGATATGGAATCATTAGAAAAAGCTGAAGCTATTTATAAAGAAAGATATAAAAAATAAAAATATTATAAAAACTGTTAGTTGAGTACTAACAGTTTTTTTATTGATTATTATTAATAATTATTATTGATGATTATAATCTTTACTGATAGATAATATGATTGATAATGATGTTATAGTTAATAAAAGGCTACTTCCACCGTAGCTAAATAATGGTAATGTTATTCCTGTTACCGGCAAGAGTCCGATAACAACCGATACATTGATTATTACTTGGGTGGCTAAGGAAATTACAATACCTAAACCTGTAAATTTTAGGAAGTTATTATTAGATCCAATACTTATTTTAATTCCCCGATAAATAATTAAAAAGTATAAAAATAAAACAATTATTCCGCCAATTAAACCAAGTTCTTCAAGAATAATTGCAAAGATAAAATCATTCTGTGGTTCAGGAAGAAAGAAATGCTTTTGAATTGAGTTGTTAAAGCCATGACCTAGTAATCCACCAGGAGTAATCGCAAAAAGGGACTGAATTCCTTGGAATCCACTTCCAAGGGGATCACTCCAAGGATTAATGAAAGCCATAATTCTTTCAATTCGATAAGGAGCACTTATAATTAAGACAATTATCCCTAGCAAACCAATGCCTAAAATTATAGCATAATATTTGATGGGAACTCCCGTAATAAAGATTAAAATTAGAGCTGAAAGAACAATGACTAAAGCTGTACCAAAATCTGGTTGTAACATAATGATTAAAAAAATTATTATAGCAATACTAAAAATCATAATGAATTTTTTGAAGCTTTTTAATTCAGCATAATTGTCTTTTAAATATTTTGCATATAAAAGTGTTAAACCAATTTTCATAAACTCAGATGGTTGGATTGAAAACCCAAAGATATTAATCCAGCTTCGTGCTCCTCCACGAACAACTCCAATTCCTGGGATTAAAACAATTAATAGAAGTATTAAACAAAAAAAGAAGATTACTGTAACATATTTTTCTAATTTGGAAATATTTATCTTAATAATTAAAATCATAATGATAAATGAAAATCCTAAAAAAAGTGCTTGACGTTTGAAAAAATATAATGAATCATGATATTTTTCCAATGCGACAACATTACTAGCTGAATATACCATAATAAGACCAAAAAAAGATAAAATTATAACTGAAAATAAAAAAATATAATCAACATGGTTAGATTTCATTTTATCACCAATAAATTTTATTATTTATTATCTTTAGTTATGATTAAAATTGTGCTATAATTAATTAAACAAAAGTCAATAAAATAATTTAAATTATTTTATTGTTTGTT
>JAEDHQ010000047.1 GCA_016296945.1 Bacilli bacterium
AAACAATAAAATAATTTAAATTATTTTATTGACTTTTGTTTAATTAATTATACCAATTTTTTTACCTTTTTAAAAGTCTTTATTGCAATATTGTTAATATTTAATTTAATGCAACTTTTTCATCAATTATTAATATAATAAAAAGAAGAAAGGAAGTTTTTATGAAAAAGTTTTTAATTATTAAATATTTTTTATCTTTGATTCTTTTGTTATTAATTACTATTATAAGTATTGGCTGTAAAAACAATTATAAAAAAATTACAATTTGTGAAGTGGCACACTCTGTTTTTTATGCTCCCTTATATGCAGCATTAGAATTAGGCTATTTTGAAGAACAAGGGATTGAAATAGAACTTGTAAATGGTAATGGTGCTGATAAAGTGATGGCCGCTTTATTATCTAAAGATGCACAAATTGGCTTAATGGGACCTGAAGCAAGTCTTTATGTCTATTTAGGAGGACAAGAAAACTATGCAATTAATTTTGCTCAATTAACAAGAACTGATGGAAGTTTTATTGTAAGTCGAGAGAAAATCGATAACTTTACATTACAAGATTTAAAAGGAAAAACTATTCTTGGAGGCAGAAAAGGCGGAATGCCAGAAATGACGTTAGAATATGTACTGAAACAAGCAGGTTTGCTTGTAGGTCAAGATGATAAATCTGTTTTAGAAAAGAATGGCGTAATGGTGCGAACTGATATTCAATTTGGGGCAATGGCGGGAGCATTTTCTTCAGGTGAAGGTGACTTTACTACCTTATTTGAACCTACAGCAACTAGTGTTGTCAATAATAAAAAAGGATTTATTGTTGCAAGTGTTGGCGAATTCACTGGTGAAATCCCATATACAGCATTTTGCGCTTTAAAAAACTACATTAAAGAAAATGAAGAAATTATCCAAACATTTACTGATATTTTATATAAAGCTCAAATATGGGTTTTGTCTAATAATCCAGAAGAGGTAGCTAAAATGATTCAACCTCATTTTGCTTCAAATACTATAGAAGAGTTAACTATTGCGATGACTAAATATAAAGAAATCAATGCATGGTCAAATAATCCTTATTTTTCAAAAAAGGCATTAGATAATCTGATGAAAATAATGATTGAAGCAAAAGAATTAGACCAAGAAGTAATGAATCATGATGTTTATGAAAAAATTGTAACAACAAAATATGCGATAAATTCTTTGTATAAGAAATAATTGCCATTTTTATATAAATATTTATATTTCTATTGTATAATAAACAAGATAAGTAGTATACTTATATTGAAGAGGTTAAATTATGGATGATTTGAAAGTAAAAAGAAAAAAGTTAATTTATAAGATAATTATTTCAATAATATGCTTAATTTTAATAGCTTTATTTTTAATATATATTTATAAAAAAATAGGTCTAAAAGATTTAACAGTAGATTCATTAAGGAATTTTATTGAATCAAAAGGAATAGTTGCCCCATTAATTTTTATTATTGTTACATTTGCCCAGGTAACATTAATTCCTATTCCCTCTACAATTACCGTTTTAACAGGCAATCTTTTGTTTGGTCCTTGGTTAAGTTTTTTATATTCATATATTGGTATGATTCTTGGATCTTTGTTTGCTTTTTTTCTTGGCAAGAAATTAGGAAGAAAATTTATTAATTGGATTGCAGGAGATATAGAAACAGTTGATAAATATTTATTAAAACTAAAAGGAAAAGAAAAAATAGTTATCTTTTTTATGTTTTTATTTCCTTTTTTTCCTGATGATCTTTTATGTTCAATAGCAGGAATTCTCCCAATCACATTCTTTGAATTTTCAATAATGCAACTTCTGACGAGATTTACATCCATAGGAGCAACACTATTGTTCATGAGTGGTGAAATAATTCCTTATGATGGTTGGGGGATTGTTATAATAATTCTTTTCTCAATTCTTGGTATTATTGCATTTATAATTTCAATGAAGAAATCTGAGCAAATTAATGCCTTTTTAAAAAAACTAATAACTAAAAATAAAAATGAGTCTAATAAAGATTAGGCTCATTATTTTATAATAATACATTTTTACTTTATTTACATTAATAACATTTTATGTTATAATCTTATCAATAAATTTTATATACTTGTTATTTTTGAGGTTTTTATGAAGAAAGTTTTAAAACAAACAATTTCTTTATCTTTTAATTTTTATAAATTACCTGCAATAAAAGCAATCAAAAATGGATTAATTAATATAATTCCTATTCTATTAGTTGGTGCTGTTGCCCTTACTCTTAATTCATTTCCTATTGAAAGATACCAGAGCTTCTTATCTTCTTTTTTAAATGGATTTTTTAAAAGCTTTCTTTCACTACTCTATGAAGTAACATTTGGGCTCCTTTCAATTCATATTTGTTTGTCTATCAGTTTTAACTATGCTACAAACAAGGCTCCTACAGCTAAATATACTGCAGCACTTTTGTCAATAGCTTGCTTTATTGTTCTTACAGGATATAACAATCTATCAATTGATACATTAGGCCCTAAAGGTATGTTTATATCAATCGTTTCCGCCATTGCTTCAACCAAATTCTTTTGTTGTTTAGTTAACAAATTACCGAAATTCAAATTGATGGTTGATGGTGGGGGAGTTCATTATAATAATGCCATTTCACAAATCTTTCCTTTTGTCATTTCACTAGTTGTTATTGTAACATTAAATCAATGTTTACTTCTTATCTCTGGTGGTATAAACATCCATGATATATTTTTAAATTGTGCAAATGCTTTATTTAAATTAAGTGGCGGAGGTTTCTTTAGTGGCTTATTATTTGTTTTATTATCTAGTATTTTATGGTTCTTTGGAATTCATGGAAGTGATGTTTTAGAGGGTGTTTGTAATACATTGTTTACTCCAAACATCAATATAAATATATCTTTAGTTAATGCCGGTTTACAACCAACAGAAATTCTGACAAAACAATTTTTTGATATTTTTGTCTTAATGGGAGGTTGTGGCAGTGCTATTTGCTTATTAATAGCATTATTTCTATTCAGCAAAAGAAAAAGTAATAAAAATTTAGCAAAACTTGCTGCTGGTCCAATGATTTTTAATATTAATGAACTAATGATTTTTGGATTACCGATTATTTATAACCCTAGTATGTTAATCCCATTCCTTACTGTTCCTGTTGTTTGTTACTTAACATCATATACTGCTATGAGTATTGGTCTTGTTCCATTAACAATTTCCCAAGTTGAATGGACAATACCGATTGTTCTTGGCGGATATTTAGGAACTGGATCAATTATCGGAAGTTTGCTACAACTTTTTAATCTCGTAATTGGAGTATTAATATACCGCCCATTTATAATCAAATATGAAAAACAACAACTAGTAAGTGCCCAAAATGATTATAAAAATCTTGTAGCTATTTTTAAAGAACATGAACGAAATCATAAAGAAGTTACACTAACAGAACTTCCTGGTCAAAATGGAGTATTTGCAAAAGCATTGGCTTCAGATCTAATTAATTCAATTGATAATCATACAATTAATATTTATTATCAACCACAATATAATTATGAAAATGAATGCATTGGGGTTGAAGCATTGCTTCGCTACGATTTTGCAAATATAGGTTATATTTATCCTCCTTTAGTCATCAAATTAGCAAAAGAATCACAAAAAATTGAAAAACTTGAAGAATATATCTTTAATAAAGCATTTAAAGATTTAGATAAAATCTACTCAGAAACTAATAAAGTTATTCCAATTAGTATCAATATAAGTGGAAAAACTATCCAAAGTAAATCATTTGAACAATTTTTAATTGATTTAGCTAACAAAAATCAAATTAACAAAACTATTTGTATTGAAATAACTGAACAAGAAGCTGTAATCTTTAATGAAGAATTCAAGCAAAGAATCTTAAAATTAAAAGAAGTTGGCTATACTTTTGCAATCGATGATTTTTCTGCCGGTTCTACTTCTCTTCATTATTTGCAAGAGTCTTATTTTGATGTAATAAAACTAGATGGCATTCTTGTCCAAAACTGTTTAACTAATGAACGTTCATTAGAAATAGTCTCTAATATCATTAGTTTATCTCACACTCTTGGATTTAAGGTTTTAGCTGAATACATAAGTAGTGAGGAATTAAGAGATAGTATGCATAATCTAGGATGTAACAATTACCAAGGATGGTTATATTCAAAACCTTTACCACTTAATAAACTAATAGAGAAACTAATAGAGAATAAAAAGTAAAAAACCTAACAACAATAAAGAAGTCTTAATGTAATGTCATCTTGACATCTCGTAAGACTTCTTTTTTTTTATGTTAATTTCTTTTTAATAAGTTTTTCTAATGAATCAACAATTTTCCACATCACAAATGCTAAAATAGCAAGAACAAAAACACCCATCATTACTAAATCCATGTCAAACACTTGCCCGCCATACATAATCAAATAGCCAATTCCTGCACGACTTACCAAAAATTCCCCAACAATTACACCTATCCAAGCCATTCCAATATTTATCTTCACAATATTTATTATATTAATATAATTACTTGGCAAGACTAGTTTAAAATATATTTGTAGTCTTGAAGCATTAAAACTCTTCATCATCTTAATCTTTTCTTCTTCAATATTAATCATATAATTATATGTAGAAATAATCGTGATAATTAAAAGTATCGATAAAGCAACGACAACAATTCCTTTAACTCCCGTACCAGCCCATATTATCATAATTGGAGCTAAAGCAGTTTTCGGTAGAGCATTTAAAACCATTAGAAAAGGATCACAGATCTTAGCTAATCTTTTACTAAACCATAATAAGCTGGCGATAAAAATTCCTGCTAATGTTCCAATTGCCATTCCTAATAATACCTCTAATACAGAAATAGCTATATGCTTTATGATTTCTCCGTTTTCAATATATAGAATTAATTTTTTAATAATTCTCGAAGGAGAACTAATTAAAAATGAATCAATTAAGTGATAATATGTTAATAACTCCCACAAACCAAAGATTAGAATGACAATTATAATTTGCGTGAGGAGTAAACAATATTTTTTCTGTTTATTACTTTTTACCACTTTTAAACAATCATTCATTTTGTAACTCCCTCCATATTAAATCATAATAATTGCGAAACTCTTTTGCTTTTCTTGCTTCATATGGTGTTTTGATTCCGTCACAAGTGAGTTCTATTTTATGAATTGCTTTAATTGAAGCAGGTCGATTTGATAAGACAATAATGCGATCAGCCATTGATATTGCTTCGCTAATATCATGAGTTACTAAAATTGCTGTCTTCTTTTCTTCTTTAATAATACGATAGATATCATTTGATACTGTTATTTTTGTTTGATAATCTAAAGCAGCAAATGGTTCATCTAATAATAATATATTAGGATTAACAGCCAGTGTTCTTATTAAAGCAACACGCTGTCGCATCCCTCCGCTTAATTCTTTAGGAAAACTATTGATAAATTGTTTTAATCCATATTTATCAATTAATCGATCAACTTCACTTAATAATTTTTGATCTTTATGAGATTTTTTAATTTCTAACCCTAATAAAATATTATGATAAACATTTCTAAAATTTAGCAGATGATCATGTTGAAACATATAACCAATATTACCATTGATCGTAATATCACCTTCACTAGGTTCTATTAGCTTTGATATTAGGTTAAGAATAGTTGTTTTTCCACATCCACTTGGTCCAACTATTGCAACGAGTTCTCCTTCTTCAATTTTGAAATTAATATCATCTAATACTAATAATTTATTTCCATCTTTACAATAAAGCATTGAAACATTATCAAATTCTAATACATCCATTATATCACCTACACAATATATAATATTAATTATTCTAAAAAAAAGTGTAGGCATTAAAATAAATATAACAAATAAAAAGAACATTCAATGATAATGGATTTATTAATTACTATTGTTTTAGAAATAGATGTCTTTTTTGAAATAAATATAGAAAAATATTATATATTAGATTAACATTTAATAACAAAAAAAAATGGCCATATAACATAGATGTTATATGACCTCATTTTATCAGTAGAATATTTAATAGATACCTTTTTTATCACAAAATTTTTTGACAATAAGTAATTTTTAGAGTCCTTGACTAATTCTAAAAAATATTACACTATATATAATCTTAACGGCGATTTGCTTTATTTCCGTTATTATTATACCACTCATTCTTTTCTTCGTACATTTTATTTTCAGCATTAATTATTGTCTTTTTAACATTTTCAGCAACTCTATCACGACATTCAGTTCCAATGGCTACAATCATTTTTTTATCATTAAAAGTCTTTCGTAAATCATTAATCTTTTTGTTAAATACTTCTTCGATAATTCCATCGCAAATTATAACAAATTCATCACCACCGATACGGAAAATTGATTCATCTGCAAATTCTTCTTTTAGACAATAATATGTATTTTTAATTAGTTCATCTCCTGCGCTATGACCTTGAGTATCATTTGTATTTTTCAATCCAGTAATATCACAGAATACAACACCTATATCTTTTTTATTTGTAAGTGTTTTGAAATAATCATACATTGCTAAACGATTTCTTGCACCTGTAGCAACATCGGTATGACTTAAATGTTTTAATTCGCGAATTAAATTTCTTTTTTTCAATAAAGATGTATTAAAACTTGCAATAATTTCTAAAATATCATAAGAAATATTCAATCCTTCATTTGATGCATTTGTAAATCCAAATAATCCAATAATCTTATGATTCATTAGCAATGGAAAAGAAACTAAAGAAGAAATATTTAATTCTTTAAAACATTCATACATGATTGAATCTTGATCCTTTAATTCATCAACATTTTTAACCACAAATATTTGATTGTGTGAATATTCTTTTTGCAAATATTTACAAATGTTTAATAATTGATTTGAAGAGATTAATTGTATGTTGTCATTAAGACGCCATTCATAACTATTAAGGTCCTCTATTTCAAATAAGAAAACACGATCTGACTCAAACACTTTCCCTAAATATTGCAGCATTGCATTAATATTTACTTCCGGATTTTCATTCTCCATTGATAATTTAATACCTTCATTGATTAATTTTTCATAATCTTTTAATTGTTCAACCGTATCAGTTGCATTCTTGATAATCTCATCATTATATCTATCAAATTGTAAAAATAAAAAGAAGCAAGTAAGAGCAGCAGTTGTACCAATGTAACTGAAGGTAATACCATAATATAAAATACTACCTAATAAAGATAAAATAGGAATTATTATATATACTATAAAAGCAAGGGCAGCATTCATTTTAATATATTTCCAATTTCTAATTAGCATTATCAAAGCAAAAATCATCGTTATATACATTGGTATATACATTAAAAAGTAAAATGGCAATCTACTATAAATATTATTAGAATCAATCACATAAAGGAATGGTAAAAATAAATTTACTACTAGCATGATTTGACCAAGGATAAACATAAATAATGTAACTTGTAAATATCCCCTATTAATTTTAGTATTATGTCTACTTTCAATATACTCTTTAATATAGCAAACAAGCAATACTGGTAAAATATTACCACAAACAAATTCAAAATAGTTTGTGAAACGAACACCAAACCAAGCAAAACCACCAGTTCTTCCACGGAAATACAATGCTAATACATCCATTATCATTGTTAACATGTTAATTCCTAGCATTGCAAAATAAATTTTTTCGCCTTTTTTTAAAACTTTCTTCGCAATTAAAAGAGTAAACATTATTAATAACGATAAGATACTACCCCATATTTGAAATGATAAATTTATAATACGAACACTTTCCATTTTATCACAACCATTCTATTAAAAAAAATAATTACAAAATATAATATCTCTTAATATATTCTATCATTTTTAAGCAAAAAAAGCAATAATATTAGGATTGTTTATATTTATTGTATAAAAAGCATTAAATATAAAGAAAAGGTGAATTATTCAATTCACCTTTACCAATTATTTCTTACTTTCTCTGCAAATCCTAATAAATTATTAATCTTTATGGTTTTATCAGCAAATTTTAATTCACCATTAAATGTACCGAATACTTGATCTTGAAGAGATTTAATTATTAAAACATTGGTGTAATCACGACGATCAATAATTGGCGTAAATGTTAGATTTACAGCATTATCATTTGATGTAAATTTCCATGGTTTCATAAAATCATCTTTACCATTCTCATCTTTTGGAATATGGAAGGTAACAGATTCAGTTTTGTATCCTTTGCCATCATAAAAAATCATATTTTCAGATGCTGCACTTGTATCACCAAATCCATATCCTAAGTTAAACCCAATTCTTTTACCATCAATAACACTAGACATACTAGACCAATACCATGTATTTGCATATGTCCAAACACCTCGACCCCAATCTAAAGTACCAAAACTTTCTTCTGGTTTAAAATGATAGATCTTACCGCCAACAATAGCTTTTCCTTTAGCGCGCATGCAATTAATTTTTTGATTATAGTAAAAGTGTTTTTTCTTTTCAAATGGAGTTGCAATTACCATTGAATCATCGATTTCATCAAACAATTCAATTTCACAATCTAAATCAAGTTGTTTATCAAACTTAATAAATTTACACTTGATTGTTCTACTTTTACCATTATTTAAAAATTCTAATTGTAACTTTTTAGATTTAAAAAAGACATCGCCAACTTTAGATGTGCTTGGGAGATTTAGTTTCCCCATTGTAAACCACTTCATAATACTCTTTGTAATATAACGTTTATTTGTAAAATCTAATAAAGAAACACTACCTAAAGCCATATAGGAGTTATCAGCAATTGTAAAAGCAAAACCGAAAGAGTCATTGCCAATATAATAATAATCCCATTCTTTGATTCTCAGCTTATTTGCTTTTATATCTTTACGATTATAATCTTTAACTAATGAAAAAGCATAACCAGCCTCATTAAGATTCCCATAAACATTTAATAACTTACCTGTACTTAATCGATTTTGTTTCATCTTAATCTTCTGCTCCTGCTTCTTTTTTTGCGGCATTTTCACTTATAATTTGGGCAACACGAGTTGATGCAGCTGCCGCAATCGCACCAACTATGTCATCTAAAAATGTATGACACTTATCACTACCAGCTTTTCCATCCTCATTTAGTATCTTAACAATTCCTGGTTTATTGACATCAATATCACCAAAGTTTGTTTGTCCAATTACTCCAAATTCTTGAGCAATTGACAAACCAAAAATTTCATCAACACCAAATAAGCCTAAATCAGCCCGCAAAATATCTTGAAGTGGTGAACTTAGTTTACCCTCTTCAGCTAATCTATCGATTTCGACTCCTAATAATATTAAATGGAAAATATCACGATATGAGATAATCTTTTTTACAGATTCTAAACAATCATCCATCTTAATTTCCGGATTATAACGAGCTTGTTGGCGATATGCAATTTTCGCAATATCTTCTAATGTTACTCCTCTTTCCTCTAAAAGTTTCTTATCCATTTCATACATTTCTTGACGAGAAAAAACTACTCTTTTTTGATTCATTACTTAATCTCCTTACCTATTTCTAACATTTTCTTTCCTTGTCCATTTAGAAAGTCTCTCACCATCATTTTCTTCTTTGATGGAAGTTGAATTTCCAATAAAGAAATTACTGTACCATTAGCACAGCTAACATCAAAAGAGTCTTTATTAATCCCTACAATTCTACCTACTTCCGTATGATGTGTTTTAGTACTCACTTTACTACTATATACTTTTACATTTAATCCTTCAAATAAGATATATCCAGTGGGATTAGAATTTAATCCTCTAATTTGGTTAAATACACTTCTAGCATCTTTTGTAAAATCAATATGTTCATCTTCTTTAGATAAGTTCCATGCATAAGTGACTTCTGCTTCATTTTGAGGAACTGGGTTAATCAAACCTTTGTCTAATTTTTCTATTACTTGATTTATCATTTCACTACCTAAGATACTTAACTTATGAAAAACTGTATCTTGATTATCACTATCTAAGATTGGAAGCTCTTTTTGAACTAAAATATCTCCAGCATCCATTTTCTTAGCCATATACATTATCGTAATCCCTGTTTTATCGTCACCATTAATAATAGAACGTTGAATCGGTGCTCCTCCACGATATTTTGGTAATAGTGAACCATGCACATTAATTGATTTTAAGCGTGGATGGTTTAAAACTTCTTCACTTACAATTTGGCCATAAGCAGCTGTAACAATAATATCTGCTTCTGTATCTAAAACTTTTTGATAATCTAATCTAATCTTTTCCGGTTGAAATACTTCAATTGAATTTTCTACCGCCCATTTCTTGACTGGATTAAAGACAATCTCTTTTTTCTTATAATTATAAACATCAGGTTGCGTAACAACTAATACTACTTGATGAACTTTTGAGATTGCTTCCACAATTGGAACAGCAAAATCAGGTGTTCCCATAAATATAACTTTCATATAATCTTTCACTTAACCTTTCTTAATTGAATGATCGCGGATAACGCTCAAAATTAAATATGCAACCATCAAACTTATTTACAACTTCACCAATTAATTTAACTACTTTTTCATAATTTTGATGCTTTAATATTAACTGAACACCTTTTTTAATTTTTACATATGTTGGTCCTAAACAAAGATTAGGATCTCCCATTAAAACACCATATGCTTTCTTAAAGTAATTAGCACAATGATACATTGTCTTATAATCGCCAGTGATGATTAAACGATTAACTTCATAATATGGTGGATATTTAAAAGCTTCTCTCACCTTAATCTCATCATTATAAAAATCAACAAAGTTTGCTTGAATTCCATATTTAATCGCATAATGATCTAAATTATATCCTTGAATGACAACATCACTATTTTTAATAGCATTGGAAATCAAAGAAAATGTATTATAACTTGCTCGATAATCACTTGTATTCAATAGATTATCAACAGCGATTAATCCAACTAAGTTAAAATCACCATAATTATTCAAGGAAATTACATTGTTTGTTCCAATAACAATATCTACTTCTTTAGTTTCAATCTTAACAACGATTTCCTGATAATCTTCATAGTTTCTTAAAGTATCACTATCAATTAATAATACTTTCGCATTGGGAAATATTTCTCTAATCTTTTCAGAAACCATTTCAAGTCCAATTCCCAGCATTGAATATGAGTCTTCCCCACATTTGCATTTTAGACTATCAATTTTACTACCACAATAACGGCATTTTATTTCTTCTTTTTCTTTATAATATGTTAGAGGAATATTACATTTAGGACATTTAGCTATATGTCCACAACTTCTACAAATTAAATGATTACTATAACCCCTTGCATTTAAAATCAGCATTGCTTGCTTATTACTATTAAGTGTTGCTTTTAATTTTGCTTCTAATGCTCTTGATATCACTGAATGGTCAGAAACAGCTTCTTCATACATACTTACAAGGGTTGCTTGATATTGATTAGGAACGATATACTTAAGCATATGATATTCTGCCTTAAAATATCGATAATAGTTTTCGACAGTTAATGGATTAGAAGCTAGAATTATTTTCGCATTATGATATTTTGCTCTAAACTTTAAAACTTCAATCGTATTATATTTTGGAGTCATTTCATTAATGTAATTAAAGTTGCTTTCATCAACGACTATGATTGTACCAATATCCGCAAGTGGCAAGAAGGCTCCCACTTTTGTTGTGACGACAACTTCAACATCTCCATTAAGTAAACGAAGGTAATTACTGTAATAATCACTATTAGGCATATCGCTTGAGAAATTTAAAATTGAAAAACCCATTAAATTATTCCTTATATAATGATAAATAGTATAATTAGTAATTAATGTTGGGGTAACAATCAATACTTTTTTATCCTTTAAAATCATATCAATACATATATCTAAATATAATTCTAAATTGAATTTTTCATCATTGCTGTAAAATAAGAATGGTTTATTACTTAAATTACTAAATTTTTCTCTAATCTGCTTTTGATCAAAATTAAACGAGCGATTTCTTAAAGATACTTTATCTTTTTCACTCTTTACTACTAATGGTTTTTCTTCCACAACTAGTATTTCTTGCTTAACCAAAGAATTAACTAAATAAGTGCTACAATCAACAGCATCCTTGATATCATCTAATAAAGCATCTTCATTAACTAATAAATAATCGATTAGTTTCTTTTTTAAACCTGTAAATGATTCATAAATATTAAAAGTATTTTTATTGACAGAATATGTTTTTAATAACTTTCTACGCCCATAAGTGAAAACATCATGATCTAGTTCTAATGTTCCGCGCTCGATTTCTTTTTTAATTCGTGGATTTTTCTTTAAAATCTCACTAGTAAGAATTATTTTTTTCTTATCTCTAAATAATACTGCCACATGAGGATCAAGATTATTAAAATCCTTAATCGAAATAAATCGTCTAAATTTACTTTTTAGAAAAGCAGGATACATTGCATCCATTGCTTTGCTCAATTGACAGTTCGTATCGCTAGCAATTTTCTTTGCCATCTCAACTTGTTCAAGCGTAAGTTCATTAGAGAAATCTAACACTTCTACAATATCACGAACTTCTCCAGGATAATCTGTTTTCTCCATAACATCCACGACATAACCTAAAACTTTTCGCACACCAAAGTCAACCATTACGCGTGAACCAATGCCAACATAATCAGCAAATTCATCGGGAATATGATATGTGTAAGTGTCTTTTAAAGTATTTGTTAATACATTAATTGCAATACTAGCAAACATTTTCTCCACCTCACTTATTGGAATATATACATTATTTGCATAAAAATGTATATATTAATATAATACCATAAATCAAGAAAAAAAGAAATAGAAAAAAGAAAGCAATAAAAAAAGAGATTAAAATCAATGTCTTGATTTACTA
>JAEDHQ010000048.1 GCA_016296945.1 Bacilli bacterium
GTGTGAGAGGTCGAAAATAAATAAAGGAATTTATTTATTTTCTCCTACTCGATTTCTCCTGAATTTTTTACAGAGCCTTTCAAAAAATGGTGGCCCCGGTCGGACTCGAACCGACACGGTATCGCTACCACTGGATTTTGAGTCCAGCGCGTCTACCAATTTCACCACGGGGCCATCAAAATGCTATAATATTATAGCATTTTTTCTAATTTCTTTCAAGTGTTTTATAACTTATTTTTATCAAATACTATACCACAACCTATTTTTGAGTATAAATAATCTGTACAATAAGCATAGGATTCAATATTATCAAAATTTTCAAAAGATACTTTTTGAGCTTTTCTTAAATCAATATTCTTAGCACAATCATAATATTCTATCATTGTTTTCTTAGGTAATAATCCTGGAACATGACCGACAATAAAGTATTCAAAATCCTCTTTTAATATTCTTTCTACAGTATTTATATAATCAGTAACACTTGTAGAGTCTTCTAAAAACAACCAAACATATTGGCATATAGCATCTGAGACAATCATTAGTTTTAGTTCTTTACAATAAATGGCGATTGAACCAGCAGTATGCCCAGATGCAGAAATTATTTCTATAGAAATATCCCCTAATGAAAACTCTTTAATATTATCTAAGAATTTTAAATTACCTTCTCTTCTCTCTATATAAGTCTTCTCATCAAATCCATCAGGTAAAACGTTATTTTTCATAGCTGTTGCAATATTTCTTTTTCTCCATTCAATTGAATTATGATTTTTTGCTAATTCATAATCTTTTGAACTAATGAATACTTCATCAAATTGATAATTGCCACAAGAATGATCCATATGGCCATGACTATTGATAACTAATAAAGGTAAATCCGTAATATTTCTTATTTCTTGATATAGATTACCAATACCATAGCATGTATCTAAAACCAAAGCTTTCTTAGATCCAATTAATAACGTTGATAAAGAACCTAATGCATCTTTAAATTGATATAATTTCTCTGATTGTTTGAATACCATAAAATAACCCATTTATTCACCTATTACATCTAGAATAATATCACTTTTTTTAACTAATTCATTAGATAATTCGTATGATTGATATAACATATTAATGGCTTGTTGTGTGTTCTTACCATTAGTATAAACAATTGCGATAGGGTCTCCCACATTTAGATAATCGCCTTTTTTCGCAAGAGCTTTAATTCCTACAGTAGGGTCAATTATATCTTCCATAGTGCTTCTTCCTGCGCCTAAGATCATTGCAGCTATCCCAATGCTTTCTGTATGAATCTTCTTAACATATCCAGATTCTTTTGCACTAACTATGATTTCTTCTTTAGCAGTTCCAAACAATGAGTAATCATCGATTACATTACTATTACCATGTTGATATTCAATCATTAATCTTAATTTATTTAATGCTTCACCAGAATCAATCTTTTCTTTTATTTGTTTAAATGCTTCTTCTTGATTTTTACAAACATTAGATATAATTAACATTTCAGCACAAATTCGGTAACACAAATCAACGAAATCTTTTGGTCCTTTTCCTTTTAATGTTTCAATAGCTTCAATTACCTCAATACTATTACCAACAGCTTCACCTAAAGGTTGATCCATATCAGTCAACATTGCCACAACCTTACGTCCAAATTTAGTACCTATATTTACCATTGCCTTAGCTAATTCTTGAGCATCTTCTAATGTTTTCATAAATGCTCCATCACCAACTTTTACATCCAATAAAATATTCTTAGCTCCACTCGCTAATTTTTTAGACATAATAGATCCTGCAATTAAGCCAACTGATTCAACAGTTCCAGTAACATCACGTAAGGCATATAATTTCTTATCAGCTGGTGTAATATTAGCTGTTTGCCCAACAACTGCAATACCTATTTCATTTACTTGTTTAAAGAAATCCTTGCTACTGACATTAATATTAAAGCCTGGAATTGATTCTAATTTGTCTAAAGTGCCGCCAGTATGTCCTAATCCTCTACCACTCATTTTGGCCATCTTTAATCCAAAACTAGCAATAATTGGAGCTACAACTAGAGTTGTCTTATCACCAACTCCACCAGTTGAATGCTTATCAACACACAAACCATTTACTGCGGATAAATCAATTTGCTCACCACTTTCTAACATTTCTTTAGTCAGATGAAATCTTTCTTCTTCATTTAATCCTTTAAAACAAATTGCCATCAGTAAAGCACTAATTTGATAATCAGGAATAATTCCCTTTACAAAACCATCAATCATAAAATGAATTTCTTGTTCAGTTAATACTAAGCCTTGTTTTTTCTTGATTATAATATCAACAGCACGCATTATTTGTTCTCCTTTAATCTATTATTAATTAATTTTCTCTAAATAATAAAAGGTAGACTAGTATTAGTAAGTCTACCATTATTTCTATGCTTCCACTTTCGTTTCTACAGATGCTTGATTTTCAGTTTCTAAAACATTTTCTTCAAGATCTTTTGTTCCTTTTGAACTAGGCATTTCAGTTTGTCCCTCGTATGTATATATTTCATATGGAAGGCTTATTTTCTTTTCTTTTTTTACGATAGGTTTTGTTTTAAATTGATGAATTTTAAATGCTAATTCGCAAATTGCTAAAAACTCAAGTACAAAAATTATTAACAAAAATGTAAATAAAGTAGAATGAGCTACTAGAACAGCACCTAAAGCAAATGAATATAATGCAGACTTTTTATTATATTCTTCAACTACTTTGATTAAAACCTTTGACATAATAAAGATAACAAATACAAATAAAATGTCTAATACTAAAAAGATAATTTCAATTAAATCCATAAAAATCCCCTTATTTATTCTATTATATATTATACACTAATTTCGGACATTTGTCAAAAATAATACAATTATTTTATTTATATTTTTCTCTTAATGCTATCAATTCATTACTTATAACGTTATGTGAATATTCAGCCAATTCTTTTGTAGACATAAAAGCATATTTCTCATATGGAATAACTTCACACACTTTAATATAAACCTTTGTTTTTTTCCAAGGATAATTCTTAGCCATTCTATATGAATTGTCAATGGCACATAAAACAATTGGAGACTGAGCTTTTTGTGGCATCTTAAAAGATCCTTCATGGAATTCACCTAATTCAGCACTTTTACTTCTTGTTCCTTCAACATATATTCCTACAGGGCGACCTGCTTTTAATGCCTTGACACCATTAAGTATTGTTTTTAATCCTTCTCGAGGATTTTCACGATCTAAGTAATATAATCCAGCAATAACAAACCAACGCCCTACTAAAGGAATTTTGCGTACTTCTTTTTTCATAATGAAAGAAATATCTTGTTCTTTTGAAGCAAGAATAAAACAAATCGGGTCAATAATTGCTTGATGATTACAAACCATCGCATATCCTTCTAAATCCTTTAATTGTTCAAAACCTTCTGATATTACCTTTATTCTTAAAACACTTTTTAATAACACACAAACATGATAAATCATCGCTCCAAAAAATTTTTTTGGTTTGATAATAATTTTATTCATATCATAAAATAAAGTAATGATATAAAGAGTGCAGACTAAAATAATTACACCAACAATAAAAGCACCAATAAACACTAAGAACAACCAATACCAAGTAACATTTAGTAAAAATGCTACTAGAGTTGCAATAACTGAAAAAATAAACAATCCTAATAGAATCATATTATTTCCTTTCGTATATCACAAAATTCAATACATCAACTATTTTTTTAGAAATAATATTATATTTACTGTAGTCAATTTCTGGAAAGTATACATTTCCTTGATGTTCTTTGTTTATATGCGTAATATACAATCTTTTTGCATATGGTAAGGATAATGCATAGATTTGCTTTCCACCAATAACAAATATTTCTTCTTCTGTATCTTGGTTATCTTTTAAGAACTTAATTAAATCATAAGTTACTTCGACATCATCACGTTTAAAATTTGTGTCTAATGTAGCTACAATATTTTTACGATGAGGTAGTGGTTTACCAATTCGATTTAAAATTGAATAAAAGGTATTCTCACCCATAATTACCTTCTTATCAGTAGTTTTTTCTTTAAAATATTTTAAATCTTCAGAATAATGCCATGGAAGATCATTATCAATACCAATTAAATTGTTTTTATCCATTGCCCAAATTAAACTAATCATACAGCAACAGCTCCTTTTATTGCTGGATGTGGATCATATCCAACTAATTCGAAATCTTCAAATTTAAAATCTTCAATGTTTTTTTGATCTCCATGAATAATCATCTTTGGTAATGGTTTAGGTTCACGAGATAATTGCAATTCAATTTGTTCTAAGTGATTAGAATAAATATGACAATCACCAAATGAATGTACAAATTCACCAGGTTCAAGACCACAGATTTTTGCAATCATCATTGTTAATAAAGAATATGATGCAATATTAAATGGAACACCTAAAAAAGCATCAGCACTTCTTTGATATAATTGACATGATAATTTACCATTATTAACATAAAATTGGAAAGCCATATGGCATGGTGGTAAAGCCATTCGATCAACATAAGCTGCTTGCCAACTATTTACAATTAAACGTCGAGAGTTTGGATTAGTTTTAATTTCATTAATAACCCATTGCAATTGATCAATAAAACAATCTTGTCCTTCAAAGTGACGCCATTCATATCCATAAACAGGGCCTAATTCTCCCCATACTTTTGCAAACTCTTCATCTTCTTTAATCTTTTCGATGAATTCTTCCATAGTTTCACCTTTATATTCGGATGATTCAGTATACTTTTTATAAGGCCAATCATTCCATATTTTTACATTTTCCAATACTAGGGGACGAATGTTAGTTTCTCCTCTAATAAACCATAATAATTCATGAATGATTCCTCGCAAGAATACTTTTTTTGTTGTTAATAAAGGAAACCCTTCACTCAAATCAAAACGCATTTGATAACCAAAAGTAGAAATTGTACCAACGCCAGTACGATCATCTTTCTTACTTCCCTTATCTAGGATATTACGTAAAAAATCCAAATATTGTTTCATTTCTTTTACCTCTCAATAATTTTCTTTCCTATTTTGTTAATTATAACATGAAACACGAATATTTTAAAGTATTTATTAATACTATTTTTATTTAAAATGACATTATTGACCATGAATATACTCAATTGATAATTTTGTTGACAATTCTAATAATTCACGATACTTATTTAGATCTTCCTCACTTAAATCTTTAGTGATTATTCCGATCCACTTTTCTTCAGCAGCCACCAAGACATGATATACTTCTTTTAATTTTTCTGTTGGATATAATTCACAAATTCTTTTGTCACTTTCATTTATCTGCTTAATAATGTATCCTTTAGAATCAAGATAGTCAATAATTCTTGTCGTATTCGATGGATGAATATGAACGATATTCTTTATCTTATCTCTTGTAATACCTGGATTTTCGTAAATCTTATGTATAAATAAACGATGGCAACTACATAATTCAAAAGGTTCTAAAATATTATCCAAAAAGACATTTGAGTGTTTACTTATAATATTAAAATATCTAAAGATATCTTCCATTATATCACCTGCTATTCTATGTCTAATAAATCTTGATTTAAAATCATATTATCAGATGTTCTAAATTGTAAATTATATAACTTTGCATATATTCCATCTAATTTAATTAATTCAGAATGAGAACCTTGTTCTTTGATTTTACCATTAGCAATTACTACGATTTCATCTGCATTCTTAATTGTAGACAAACGATGAGCAACTACTAATGTCGTTCTTCCTTTACATAATTCATCTAAAGCATTTTGAATTAAAATTTCTGTAGTATTATCTAAAGCACTCGTTGCTTCATCAAGAATCAATATAGCCGGATTTTTTAAAAACACCCTAGCGATACTTAATCTTTGTTTTTGTCCTCCAGATAGTCTAACTCCTCTTTCACCTATTTGAGTATCATATCCATCAGGTAAAGTCATTATATAGTCGTGAATATTTGCTTTTTTAGCTGCTTCCACAATTTCTTCAAATGTTGCATCTTCTTTTCCATATAATATATTTTCACACATAGTTCCATTAAATAAGAAAACATCTTGTTGCACTATTCCTATGTTACGACGTAAAGATTCTAATGTAACATCACTTATGTTTTGTCCATCAATAGTAATGCTTCCACTTACAACATTATAAAATCTAGGTATTAAATGACAAATTGTTGTTTTTCCACCACCACTAGGACCAACGAGAGCTAATTTCTTTCCCGCTTTAATATCTAAAGATATATTATGTAATACATCTTTAGTACTATCGTAATGAAAATCAACATTTTTAAATTCAATATGACCTTCATTAACTTCTAAAGCTTTAGCTCCTTCTTTTTCTACTTCTTCCTTTTCATTCATTATTTCAATAAATCTAGTGAAACCAGTAGCACCATTTTGCAATTGTTCTATAAATCCAATCAATGTCATAACTGGTGAAATAAATAAACTAATACTGACAATAAATGTAGCATACTCAGGATATCCTATTGTATCATATGTACAAATAAATATCCCCCCAGCTACTAATAGAATAACATTAAAAACATCTGTTATAAAAGATGTTGATGAATGAAATTGTCCCATGGCTTTATAAGAGCGGCGACGAGCTTCTACATACATGACATTTCCTTCTTCAAATTTTTCTACTTCTTTTTTAGAATTTGTAAAAGCTTTTGTAACACGAATTCCACTAACGCTATTTTCAAGTGAAGCATTAATTACTGCAATACTCTTTCTTGTATCCATAAATGCAGCAGTCATCCTACGACGTAATACTAAAGCAATTATAAATAGAATTGGTACAGCAGTAAAAATTATTAACGTTAAACGCCATTCTATTGTACATAAATAAATAAATGATCCTACAATCATTACACTACAAATAATAATATTTTCAGGACCATGATGAGCAAGTTCACTTACATCTTGCAAGTCATTAGTCATTCTAGACATTATCTTACCTGTTTCATGATTGTCATAAAAAGAATATGGCAATTTTTGTAGTTTCTTAAACATATCAGTACGCATTTGTGCTTGCATTTTAACGCCGATAATATGTCCATAATACTGAACAAAGAATCTTAAAAATAACCTTATAATGTAAATTCCAAACAATACCATTCCAAAAATAATGATTAATTCAATATTTTTATTTTTTATCCACTCATTAAGCATTTTATTAGTAATCATTGGATAACCTAAGCCGATCAGTGAAATTAATAAAGATGCTAACATATCTAGTGCAAACATCTTCTTGTGTGGTTTGTAATAACTAATGAATTTTTTCAACATTTTATTCACCTCTATAAATCTTACTTATTATAACATAAAAAGATTGCAAACGCAATCTTTTTTTTAAAGGCAATATATTAGTATTAAATTATTGTAAATATTTTAAAGTTGAAATAGTTTGTAATACAACCCCATAGAAAATAGATTCTTCATCAACATCAAATTTATTATTATGACCAGGATAAATAATTCCTTTTTCTATATTTCTTATTCCTAAATTATAAAAACAACTTGGAACCTTTTGGGCAAAATAAGCAAAATCTTCAACACCTAATGATGGTACATTATTAATAATAACATCTTTGGAATCAATAAATTCTAATGCGTTATTCTTAACAAAATCATTTAATTCTTCATTATTAATAACAGGTGGATAAGATGGGTCTACAATTAATTCAGCACTACCACCATATGCTTTTGCCACTCCTTCTACAATATCTTTAATTCTTTGAATTACTTTTTCTCTAGTTTTGAAAGATAATGTTCTTAATGTTCCTTCAATTTTCACGTTTTCAGCTAACGCATTAGTAACAGTTCCCCCTTGGATTTTTCCCAATGATAAAGCAATACTATCGGTAGGTGAAACATTTCGTGAAGGTATCGATTGCAAGTTATTTACTATTTGACAAGCGATTAAGATTGCATCAACCCCATTTTCAGGATGAGCAGCATGAGCACTATATCCCTTTACAACAATTGCTATTTCATCACTAGAAGCTTGCATTGTGCCATAACAAAAACGAACTTGTCCAACATCATAGTTTTCTGACACATGTAATCCTAACATAACATTAACATGTGGATTTTCCATAAATCCTTCATTTATCATTCTTTCTGCCCCACCAATATTCTCTTCCGCAGGTTGAAAAAATAATTTCACATAACCAGAAAATTGGTTTTGTAATTTTGCTAAGTTGCTAGCAACACCCAACAGGATTGTTGTATGAACATCGTGACCACACGCATGGCATAAACCTTTATTTTTAGATTTATATCCAACTTCCTTCATATCTTCAATACCTAAAGCATCAATATCAGCACGTAATCCAATGCATTTATTAGACTCTTCTTTTGTTCCTTTGATTACCGCTACTACTCCTGTATCAGCACTTTTTACAACATCAAATACTTGCAGTTTGTTTAAATAATTTATAATTAAACTTTGAGTACGGAATTCTTCTCCTCCAATTTCAGGATTAGCGTGAATATCTCTTCTAAGATCAACTAAATCATTAAATATTTTTTTTGATAATTCTTTAACTTTATTTAACATTTTCAAAATAACCTCATATTAAATTTATTTTTAGATTTTAAAAAAGAATACTACAAAAATAGTATCCTTATTTAAGATATGATCTATTAACCTAGTTTCAAAGCATCTGGATTTAATAAATTATTTATTATATAATCAATAAAATTATGATTATAGATCCATCTAGCAATACCAAATTCTGGACTATCAGGATTAATGTATTCGACAATTAAATTGTTAAGGCTACCAATCCATGAAGATAAAAAACCAGCAATCCAAAAAATAAAGAAGACAATTAATGCGCCTTTACATATTCCAACAACTAATCCTAATAAACGATTTACAAATTTAATAGCTCCACCCTTTTCAATTAGTTTTGTAAGTAACTTAGAAATAATTGCAATAATTATTCTTGCAAGAAGTGAAAGCACTATAAAGGCAATTATCATTAACACATAATATGTAGCCGAATTAGCAACTACTTCTCCTAAAATTTGTCCTTGGTAACTAGGATCACTTTCTATTAATTTATTGATAAAATCAATCAAAAAACCAGGCAAGTTAAGTTCTCCTGCAATTACTTCTGGTATCCCTCCTTCAGGAATAGGTTGTGAAAAGATTTCACCTTTTCCATTAACCCAGTTCAATAAAAATCCAAAAATTTTATCATTGATAACAGTTCCTTGAAGAAAAGTTGTAAATTTCGGAGCTAAGAAATACGCAATTAACAATGATAATAATCCGCTACTTAAAGATATTACAACTTTTACAAATCCCTTGCAAAGACCAATAATTGCAAATAATAAGATAATCCCTAATACAATAATATCTATAGTTGTGAGAACCATATTCTTTCTCCTTTCATTATTAAAATTAATAATACTTTATGATTAATATTATACATTAAATTTATAATATTTACAAGAAAAAACAATTTTAATTATTTACTCTAATTAAAATTATTACTTTTCACTATTTATTATTACTTAAAACTTAACTTTTAAAAATTTTTTTAAAAAAACTCTTGCATTTTTAATTTACTTTTGGTATAATATATATGCTTGAAAGAGCAGTGATGATGCAGGTATCGTATAATGGCTATTATGTGGCCTTGCCATGGCTAAGATACGGGTTCGATCCCCGCTACCTGCTCCATACGAAATATTCATCTTGATTCAATATAAGTATTGTATCAAGATTTTTTTATATTTATTTTTTAATTTTGGAGGGAACTCAATGAATTTAGATATTTACTTTAAGTCTATTATTGAAAATGATAATTGTAGTATTGTTATTTGTAATTTGAACCATGAAATAATCTATATGAATAAAGCGGCAATTGATTCGTATAAAAAGTATGGAGATTTAGTTAAAAAGAACTTATTAAATTGTCATAATGATGAATCAAAGGGAAAAATTAATACAGTAATTAAATGGTTTATGGAAGATATCAATAACAATAGAGTCCATACTTTTTATAATGAGAAGCAAATGAAAGATGTTTATATGATTGCCTTAAGAGATGATAATCATAACCTAATTGGATATTACGAAAAACACGAATTCAGGAATAGAGATTTATCAAAATTCTATGATCTAAAATAGAGTAATCTTTCTGATAATTATTTTTATTATTTCAATAAATAGACTTTTCTCAATATTTATTGTATAATATAGATAAAGAAATATATAAATAATTAATATGTTTACAGGATTTATACTAAAAAGCAATGATGTTTTATTTGGATAAAATTTAGATATAAATACAGATGTATGAAGTTTTAAACTTGTAAAAAATAGTTACAATAGTAATAACTGTTGGAATATTAACTAAAGCAACAAGAATTTTTAGAATAGTTTCTCAGTTTCTTCGAAATATACTTTCTTTTAATATTGAACCTGAATATAGAACAATTAAATTATCAAATTCGGATTGCATAACAAACCTCCCTATTTTAAAAGAATGTGATGATAATATTCTCTATGAAAAAGACATATTTAAAATCGAAAGTGATAATTTATCAAATAATACTGAGTTTAATCATAATTATGTAATAAAATTACCATGAAATGTAGACTAAAATGGTCAATGGAGAATACGAATTTCTTTTTTATTCAAAAAACAATTTCAATTATTACATTCTTAATCATCATGAGAAAATTTGATTACATAGTTTCATATAATGGCATTACTTCTTCTTTTAAAAAATATTCATTAACAAAAATTCTATTAATGCAAGAATGGTGAAATAGGTAAACACGCAAGATTCAGATTCTTGTACTAGCAATAGTTTGTGGGTTCGAGTCCCATTTCTTGCACCATATTGAAAGCATAGGTTTGATACAATAAAATTAAGGTATCAAGCCTTTTTTTACGCCTTGACATAGGGGTTGAAATCCCGTATTTGATAATTGAATGACCCATTTTTGCACAAAATCCTGAGCTGCCAGGAAAAATCGAAGCCAAAGATTCATATTTATATAAATTCTCAAAAACGAAAGGTCCTTTTAAAAAACGATAGACCCATTAAAAAAATGAAAGGTGCTTCTAAAAAACGATAGACCAATTTAAAAAAAAGGAAGGTATTATTTAATAAAAAAAGAGAGATATATGAAGATGAAGACTCCAAAAGACGAAAGAAAAAAGAACTGGAAGCTTTCCTTCAGAAAATGATAGAAGCTTATGCAGTTTTACTAAAATGATCTGACGAGCTATGGCTTACACTTATTGATGAATGCGTAGCTCGCGAAGATAAAACAATAACCTTCAAATTTAAGAATGGCTATGAAATTATTAAATAACATCAAGAATCAGTCGTAAGGGCTGATTTTTTTGTTGCTGCTGCGTATACAAATTATCGCTTTTATGGTAAAATAGTAAGTAACTATTTAATAAAAATAATTGATCTTGAAGTAGAATAAATTAGAATTTGTAGGTGTGAATGATGAAAACTTTATATATGATTGGTGGCACTATGGGAGTTGGAAAAACAACTGTGTGCCAACAGCTCAAACAGGATTTACCGAATAGCGTATTTCTTGACGGAGATTGGTGTTGGGATGCAAGTCCGTTCCAAGTAACCGATGAAACAAAAGCAATGGTTACAAATAATATTTGTTACTTACTCAATAATTTTCTGAAGTGTTCTTTATATGAGAATATTATTTTTTGTTGGGTGATGCACGAGCAGAGTATTATCAATTCCATACTTGAGAAGTTGGATACACAGAACTGTGAGGTGAAATGCGTCTCGCTTGTAGCGGATAAAAAGACTCTGTGTGAAAGAATGGCAATGGATGTAGAAAGAGGTATTCGTTCTGAAGATGTAATTGAGAGAAGCATAGCAAGAATACCGATGTATCAAGCACTCAATACCATTAAAATTGATACCAACGCAAAAACCGTGGCTATGATTGCCGATGAGATAAAGCAGTTGTAATACTGACAAATGCCAATTTATCTTGATACATTCTATAGCAAAACAGGGTGTTTTCAAAAAACGATAGATGTTTTCAAAAAACGAAAGGTGTTTGCATAAATTTTAGGGTGTTTTCAAAAAAATGTTTAGCTCTTCCTCGTAAGAGGTAGTGTAGTTGATAGCTCTCGTTATGTTTATTTTTTAAGAAAGAGATATCATGAAAACAACAGAAAATATGATACTGCAGTTGAATTAGCATAACATATCAATATCCATTTTTGTAGTATGAAATTTAACTACATTGGATTTGAATAATAGTACAAGCTTGCGTTTTACTTACAATTGTGGCATCTCTTTTTGCAAATGCGATATTTCATTTTACTATTAATCAAGCGGGAATTCTAATAAAACAAATAAGACGTGAAAACTACGAAGGGTTGTAGTTCACATGTCTGATTGCGTAAATTAATTTTGAAAACTTATATTTACATCTTGTGTAATTTATTTTTCTGTGATATAATATTTACTTCTATAGCCGATTGTAAAAGTCTGAACGACTATATAACAAAATATCATCCAGATTTTTGAGTGCAAGAAAAGTAGGTAGGTGGGAACCGACTCAAAAAAACACAATATATGGTAAATTAAGCTGACAGCAATTTTCTAATACTTTTGAAATATTTTAAAAAAGTATTTTGCCGATTAGCTTTTTACAATCTGCTATGTAATAAAAAATAAGGAGATTTACTTTATGATTTGGGGTACATTTACCATTACGCACATCCTTTCACTTTTGCTGGGCGCAGCTATTACAATAGGACTTTACTTCGCGCTCAAGCACAGAACAGAGAAAACGCAGACAATAGTTTTGGGCATACTTTCGTTTGCCGGAATAGCGGCCATTATCTTTAACCTCGTGG
>JAEDHQ010000049.1 GCA_016296945.1 Bacilli bacterium
ACTAATGATAAATAATTATTTAGAAAAGTCTAATCATTAAAATATTTAAATGTTGCAATAAATGGTAAAAATTGGTATAATTATATATCTAATAAATACTAATGTAAAATATATAATATATAATCTTAATGTATGGTTTCTTTATGCTTTGAAATAGATAGGATGGTACAAGATGGAACAAAATTTAATTGAAATATTAGTGGCAAATGGTGTTGGCACAGTAATAATCATTTTACTTCTTTTATCAAGAAAAAAATACTTTAAAAATAAAACATTAAGCAGTAAGTTATTTGATGCAATGCTTTATATAACATTAGTTGCAAATGTTGTAGAAATAATTACATTTTTTATTGATGGAAAAACATTCTTTATGAGTCGCTTTCTTCAATTATTAACTAATGCAGTTTGTATTGCTTCAACTATTATTGTTGGTTATTTATGGAGTCTTTATGCTGATTTACGTATTCATAAGAGTGATAGTCATATGAAAAAAGCATATCGTGTTTTAGCAATTCCTGCATTAATCATCGTATTGTTTTTAATAGCTGATATGTTTGGTGCTAAATTATTGTTTGAAATAAACGAAAGTAATTATTATGTTAGAGGTAAATATAGTGTTTTAGTTTATATTCTTTTATTCTGTTATTATTTTCATACTATTATTTTATCTTACTATTTTAGGAATAAAAAACCTCATATTAAATTCTTTCCAATCCTATATTTTGTGTTTCCTTGTATAGTAGGCACTATTCTTCAAGGATTTTTCTATGGATTTACTTTTGGATGGTTGTCAGTTTCGATTGCTTTGGCTTTTGTTCAATTAAATCACCAAGGAGAAAGTGCATATATTGATCAACTGACTGGATTGTATAATAGAAATTATTATGATCATTTTTTTGAAAGAATTAGTCGTAAAAAAATAAAAAATATTTATGGGGTTTCAATTGATCTTGATAAGTTAAAAGAAATTAATGATAATTATGGGCATCAAGAAGGAGATAATGTCATTCGGATGTTTAGTCTTATTATGCTTAACGAAGCAAAAGATAATATCGAATTAATTCGTGTAGGTGGTGATGAGTTTTTGATAATTATTGTTAGTGATGATTGCAATGAACCTTCAAGAATAATGAATAAGATTATAAATCAAACTAATGAAGTAAATCAAAAAATAGACAAACCATATAAAATATCTTTTTCTTATGGTATTGCACACTTTGATGGTGAAAATACTGATGCTTTTTTAACGGAAATCGATAGAAAGTTATATGAATGCAAAAAACAACATCATCAAAACTAAATTATACATTTTTAATGCTCTCAATTATTATTGAGAGTATTTTTTAATTAGGTGATATTAAACATAAAAGAAACATTTTTATTCACGTTGACAATAAATAGTCATTTTAGTATAATATTATAGAAAATAATTATTTTAAATAAATATGATAGAAGATAGATATTTAATATTTTATGATTAAAGATAAGTAGTTGAATAGATCTTTATTTATCTTTAAAGAAAAGGTGATTAGATGCTTAAATATATAAAAAGATTATCTCCTGTGAGAAGTATCGCATTAGGATTTTTAGCAACAATATTTATTGGATCAATATTATTAATTTTACCTTGGAGTGTTAAAGAAGGGGTTACTTTAAAATATATTGATGCTTTATATACTGCCACTAGTGCAGTATGTGTCACTGGTTTAGTGTGTGTTGATGCAGGAGATACATTCACACCACTTGGACAATTTTTTTTAGTTGTATTAATTCAAATTGGTGGTTTGGGTGTTACCTCAATCGGAGCGGGATTAATTATTTTAATGCGTAAGAAAATAGATATACGAGGAAGGCACTTAATCAAAGAAGCATCAAATCTTGATTCCGGCAAAGGAACTATCAAGTTTGTTAAGAGTGTTTTTCTCTTAACAATTACTATTGAATTAATTGGTGCTTTACTAAGCTTTATTGTTTTTGTACAAGATTATCCTCCATTAAAAGCCTTATGGATTAGTATTTTCCATTCCATAGCTGCTTTTAATAATTCAGGTTTTGATATTTTAGGCAATTTTCAAAGTTTAATTCCATATCAAACTAATATTTTATTGAATTTAGTGACTTGTGCTTTGATATTTCTAGGAGGTATTGGTTTTCTAGTTATCAAAGAAGTAATCCATAAGAAGTTTAATTGGAAGAAGTTTTCAATGCATACTTGTGTTGTTTTAAGTGTAAGTTTGGTCTTGATAGTAGTTGGAACAGTCCTATTAAAGTTAACTGAAAACATTACATGGCTTGGAGCATTTTTCCAAAGCGTTTCAACACGTACTGCAGGATTTTCAACTTATTCAATTGGTGAATTTTCTAATGCTGGTTTGTTAGTTATTATCATCTTGATGTTTATTGGTGCTTCACCTGGTTCAACAGGTGGTGGTATTAAAACAAGTACATTCTTTGTTTTATTGCAAGGAATAAAATCTGCTGCAACTAATAAATCTGAAAAAGCTTTTCACTATTCAATACCTAGTGAATCATTTAGAAAAGCAAGTGTTATTATTTTAGTTGGTTTAACAATAGTTTTTACTGGCAGTTATTTACTATTAGTAATGGAACCTAATATTAGATTTATTGATGCTTTTTTTGAAATGACTAGTGCTTTTGGTACTGTTGGGTTAACAACAGGTATTACACCAGCACTTTGTACAGGAAGTAAAATATTATCTATATTTATGATGTATATTGGACGTTTAGGTCCACTTACTGTTATCTCTTTATGGTATTTCACTAAAGGAGATAGAGCTGAATATCCTTATGGAAATATTGCAATAGGTTAGGAGATTAATTTATGATAGGAAATTTCAAAAAGAATAAAAATGAAAAAAATACATATGCAATTATTGGTTTAGGTAGATTTGGAATGGCTTTAGCAAAAGAATTAGCAATGGCTAATGCTGATTTAATTGTTTTAGATTCAGATGAAGAAAAGGTACGTGAAATGCGTGAATATACTGAAGAAGCATATGTTGTAAGAAATTTAGATCGTAAATCATTAATGGAAGCTGGAGTTCAAAATAGTGATATCGCTGTTGTTTGCATTGGTGAAAAGATTGATACCTCAGTTTTAACGACTTCGCACTTAGTCAGTATGAATATTCCATCAGTTATTGCTAAGGCAACTAGTGCTGATCATGGTTTAATTTTAGAAAAATTAGGTGCTGAAGTAGTTTATCCAGAACGTGATATTGCCATAAGACTTGCACATCGTTTAGAAAATTCATTAGTAATTGATTATATTCAACTAAGTGAAAAACTAAACATTACTAAATTAAGTGTATCAGATAAAATGGTAGGGAAGACAATCCAACAAATTAATTTCCGTGGTCGTTATGGAGTTAACGTTATTGCGATTGAAAATGGTAAAAACTTAACAGAGACAATTCTACCTGATTATGTAATCAAAAAAGGTGATGTATTATTTGTTTCAGGTAGTAAAAATGGTTTAAATAAGTTAGTGGAAAACGAAAAATAATTAACAAACTGTTAGTATAATCGAAAATGATTATATTAACAGTTTTTTTAACAAATGAATAAATTATATCTATAATGAATAGAATTTAAAAGAAAAAATATTGACAATCTAATTAAAATAATATATAATATAGTCAGCAATGGCTTACTGAAAGGTGATATGATGGAATTATATAGTGGAGAATTATTAAAAGAATATAAGATTAAAGGAATTAATACTAAAGATAAAGAATTCAATAATTTTTTATTTTCTTTAGGTTGTTATCCGGGAGAAACAATTACAATTGTTTCACGTCGTAAAAGTAGTTGTATTGTTGTAATTAAAGATGTACGCTACAATATTGATAAGAATTTAGCGAAAGATATTATAGTTTAATATTTTTTTATTAATAGAGTAAGCTATAGCTTACTAAAAGGAGATGATATTATGAGAATAGCTTTAGCAGGTAATCCTAATAGTGGTAAAACAACAATGTTTAATGCACTTACAGGAAGCAATGAGCGCGTTGGTAACTGGGCTGGTGTTACAGTTGACAAAAAGGAAGCAAAATTAAAAAGAAGTATTAAAGAGTATAAAAATCAGTTAGGTCATAATGAAGAAATTACAATCGTTGATTTGCCGGGAGCATATTCAATATCACCTTACACAAGTGAAGAAAGTATTACAAGTGAATATGTTAAAGAAAGCAATCCTGATGTAATAATTAATATTGTTGATGCGTCAAACTTAAGTAGAAGTCTCTTTTTTACAACACAATTATTAGAATTAAATATTCCTATGATTGTTGCATTAAATAAAAGTGATATCAATATAAAGAAAAAAACAAAAATTAATGTCACTAAATTAAGTCAAAAATTAAATTGTAAAGTTCATGAAACAGTATCAATTGATGGCGTTGGCTTAGATGAGTTAATTGATGAAGCAATAATGCTTGTTGGAACTAACCAATTAGCATCATTTTCTTTTAAAAATGATGATAAATTACGTTTTGATTTTGTTGATAGAATAGTAAGTGAAGTTGAAACAAAAATAGTCAATACCAATGCATTAACTATTCATGATAAAATTGATAACATTTTAACTAATCGCTTTATAGGTTTACCAATATTTGCCATAATAATGTTTTTAGTATTTTGGATTTCACAAGTAGGACCAGGGGTATGGATTGCAGAGGGGATTGAATTCAAAAACGGATTTACAATTCCAGGATTAGCTACCTTGTTAACATCATTTCAAGATTTTATTGCAAGCATATTAAAAAATGATGCTGGAGAACTTACAATTTGGGGTTCGCTTTTGGTAGATGGAATTATTGGCGGTGTGATTGCAGTTATTGGATTTTTACCACTTGTAATGGTTATGTATTTCTTAATTGCGTTACTTGAAGATTGTGGTTATATGGCACGTGTAAGTGTTATTTTAGATCCAATTTTTAAAAAAGTCGGTTTATCAGGTAAATCAGTAATTCCATTTGTCATTGGAACAGGTTGTGCTATTCCAGGTGTTATGGCTTGTCGAACTATCCGTGATGAACGTGAACGAAGAGCAACAGCGATGCTTGCACCATTTATGCCATGTGGAGCAAAATTACCTGTTATTGCTTTATTTGCAGGTGTTTTCTTCGGTAAATCAACATGGGTAGGTCCCTTAATGTACTTTGTGGGAATTGTGATTATCCTTGTTGGAGCATTAATAGTTAATGCTATAACAGCTAATAATAAGAAAAGAACATATTTTATTATGGAACTTCCTGAATATAAAGTTCCTGGATTAGGAAAAGCTGCAAAAGCAATGTTAGATCGTGGTTGTGCTTATATTGTAAAAGCAGGAACAATTATTCTGGTATGTAATTTTACAATTCATATTATGCAAACATTTAATTGGAATTTTGAAGTGGTTGATGCTAGTGAATCAATTCTTCATGATATTGCGATACCTTTTGCATATATCTTTGCACCAATTGTTGGTATAGTTGCTTGGCAACTTGCAGCTGCAATTATTACAGGATTTATTGCAAAAGAAAATGTAGTTGGAACACTTGCCGTATGTTATGGAGTAACAAACTTTATTAATGTTGATGAATTAATTTTAGAAAGCGGTGCTTTAGAGGTGCAAGCAATCTTCGGAATTACATCTGTTGCTGCTTTAGCATATTTGATGTTCAACTTATTTTCTCCGCCTTGTTTTGCCGCAATTGGAGCTATGAACGCAGAATTAAAAAGTAAAAAATGGTTGTTTGCTGGGATTTGTTTACAACTAGCAATGGGTTATTTTGTTTCATTTCTAGTAAGTTTTTTTGGAACATTATTTTTGACTGGAAAAGTATCATCAGTATGGATGGCAATCCTTGGTTGGATAATAGTTATAATAATTGTTTTAATTGTTACTTATCTAATTATCAATAATCAAAAAAAGTATCAAAAGGAGTAGAATCAGAAAATGAAAGAGAATATAATTATAATCATAATAGTTGTTTTAATTGTTTTCTTAGCAATATTTTATATTATCAAAGCTAAAAAAAATGGTCAAAAATGTATTGGTTGTCCTTATAGTAAAGAATGTTCTAAGAAATGTTGTTGTAATAGCACAATCAATGAAGAAGAAACAATTAAACAGAATAATTCAAAGTAAAAAATATTCATAAATATTTATTTAAAAGTACCTTTATGAGGTGCTTTTTTTATAAAATTAATTTGGTAAACGTTTTAATGAAAAAACTATAAAAATTACTTGAAAAATGAAGAAAAATTGGGTAAACTATAAGGGTGTTCTTAAGATAAGAATACAGAAAATTTGAAAGGAATGTTTTTATGAAAAAAATCAAAGAAAAGTTTGATGTTTTTTTCGGCATTAAAGAAAGTGGATCTTCATTTAAAGTCGAAATCATAGCTGGTATTGCGACATTCTTAGCAATGTCTTACATTCTAATCGTTAACCCTAATCAAATTTTGTATGGTGGATCTAGTGACCCAAGATGGGCTTCATTATTTATCGCAACAGCATTTGGGGCTATTATTGGTACTTTATTAATGTCATTGTATGCTAAGATGCCTTTAGCACAAGCATCTGGTATGGGACTTAACTCAACATTAGGAGGAGTAATTGGTGGTGGATTAGGCTTTTATGCTTATAACATCGAATATTCATTAGCAAATGCCTTATTATTAGTATTTATCTCTGGTGTTATTTTCTTATTTTTCTCAATTGTTCCAATTGGAAAAGATAAAGAAACAGGAAAATGGATTGCATTAAGAGAAAAAATATATGATGGTATGCCTGAATCAATTAGAAAGGCAATCCCAGTGGGAATTGGATTCTTTATTGCCTTCATTGGTTTACAAAATGCAAAAATCATTAATGCAAATCAATATACATTAGTTGAATTTGTTGACTTTACAAAGATCTTCACTGAAGGTTTACATAATGATGCAGGTGGTATTAATAACTTTGCTTTTGCAATTGTTGGCTTAGTAAGCTTCTTTTCTATTGCAATTCTTGCAAAATTCAAAGTTAAAGGTGCTGTTATTTTTGGTATCTTAATCGCGACTGTAGTAGCTATTCCTCTACAAGTAACTAATTTTGATGTTTTACTTGGAAATGCAAGTGGCGTAACTTGGAAGTTCTGGGAAAGTTTAGGAGCATATTTTTCTAAAGATGGTTTATTCTTCTCAATTTTCAAAGATGGATTTAACTTCCCTGCTGGAGCATTTGTAACATCTGTGATGTTAGTTATCACATTCTGTATGATTGATATGTTTGATACAATGGGAACAGTTGTTGGATGTGCTACAAATGCTGGTTTAGTAGATGAAAATGGTAAACCATTGAATTATAATAAGATTATGATTTCTGACTCTGTTGCAACTGTTGCTGGAGCTGCATTAGGTACATCAACTGTAACAACATTCGTTGAATCAGGAACTGGTATCGCAGCAGGTGGTAAAACTGGTTTTAGTTCATTAATTACTGCTATCCTATTCTTATTAGCTATCTTCTTATTACCTGTATTTGCATTCATTCCATCTGCAGCTGCAGCTGGTGCCTTAATGTATGTTGGTGTATTAATGATGGGTAATGTTAAGAACTTAGATTTAAGTGATATTAAGAATGCTTGCGTATGTTTCTTAACAATTTTATTAATGGTATTAACATATTCAATCACTAAAGGTATTGGTGCTGGTGTTATTGCTTACGTATTAATGACTATCGCTAGTTACTTAGTGCAATTAGTTAAATATGCATTTACTAAAAAACCTGAAGATAAACCAAAATGGGAAATTTCAGTTGTTTTATTAGTAGTATTTGTATTATTCTTAGTTTACTTTTTTGTACCAACATCTTTTTAATAATTAATATGGAATATAGTCCTCCCAATTGGGAGGATTTTTAATTATTTTTATAGAATTAAACTACAAGTTTATTGATTAATATTCAATTTGTGTGATATAATTGTTATCGTAAAGACACATACAGCAATTATAATTTAAACGAAAAGTTTGTAAAGGATATTTAGTGTCTTGTATGAGAATGTAAAGATGCGCACAGCTAATATTAAGCCCTTTTCTGATAAAAAAGTATGCTATATTTTGCATCTTGTATAAACATTCTCTTCTTTATTAATAATAAATAGTTATATAATAGATTATTAAAAAATTATGAAAGGAGAAATATTATGGGTTTTTTTGATATTTCTGAAAAAATATTAAATGAAGCTTTTACAGAAAATAAAGATAAAGCATATTATACTACTGGATCAGCATGTCTAGACTATTTTTCAATAGTTGGTGGAATGCGCTATAATATTGTTGATGCTTTAAACTTATTTATGAAAGCTTATTTTGAAGATCAAAAACTTGCTATTAAGTTATTATTTTTTGTAAGAGACATCAAAGAAGGATTAGGAGAACGTAGCATATTTCGCTATACTTTAAATGCTTTAGCTTGTATGTATCCAAATGTATGCAAACAATTAATTAAATATATTCCTATATATGGTAGATATGATGATTTACTTGTAGCCCTTAATACTCCAGTACATCAAGATGTAATTAATTTTATTAAAGAACAATTAGATAAAGATATTGAAGCAAAGAAAAATAATCAAGCAATAAGTTTATTAGCTAAATGGTTACCATCAATTAATACCTCTTCTCTTGAAGCAAGAAACTATGCAAAAGTAATATGTAGTGGATTAGGTCTAAAACAAGAAGAATATCGTAAAATATTGTCTTCTTTAAGAAAAGGATTGATAATCGAAAATAATTTACGTGAAAAAGATTATTCTTTTGTATATAAAAATGTTCCAGGAAATGCATTACTTAAATATCATCATGCTTTTATTAATAACGATAATGAAAGATATAATGAATATTTAGTAAGTGTAAAACAAGGAAAAAGTAAAATTAATACTAACGTTTTATACCCTTATGAAATAATTAGAAAATTTGAGGGAGGAACAACGTTAGAAGAAAGAGACTTTTTAAATACAGTTTGGGAAAACTTTGATCGTCGTAATATTTCATCAAAGACAATCGTAGTTCGTGATGGAAGTGGCTCAATGTATGATTTTAATCCGGTGAGTGCTGCATGTGTTGCAACATCTCTTGCAATATTATTTGCGGAGCAATTAACAGGTGACTTTAAAGATAAATTTATTACATTTTCATCACATCCAAAACTTGTTAAGTTAAATGGAAAAACTGTTTATGATAAATATGAAGAATTACGAAAATATGATGATGTATCAAACACTGATATTGCGAAAGTATATAAGCTAATATATGATGTATATTGTAATAAATCATTTAAAGAAGAAGATGCAATAGATCGTATTGTAATAATTTCTGATATGGAGTTTGATTATGGGGTTGATATCAATCAATCAACTTTTGAAACAATCAAGAGCAATTTTAAAGAAAAAGGATTTAAGTTGCCTGAAGTAGTGTTTTGGAATGTTCGCTGTCGTAATGTTCATTTTCCAACAACAAATGAAATGGGAGTGAAATTAATAAGCGGTTCATCAGCAAAAGTAATTTCAATGATAACAAATAATTCAAGTATTGATCCGTATAACTTTATGCTAGAATGCTTAGAAAAGTATTCTTGTTTTGATGATGTAGTCATAGAATAACTAAGGAATAAAAATCATTTTTATTATTCTATTATTTTATTTATAATTTTATAGAAAGGAGACATGAGCCATATGGACAAATACCCAAGAGTAGATCTTGTAAAAACGGGAAAGAATATTACAAGATTAATGAAAGAAAATAATATCAAAGTCAGTGATCTTCAAGAGATATTTGGCTTTGAATATCCACAAGCTATATATAAATGGAAACGTGGTGAATGTCTTCCAACTATTGATAATTTAATAATTTTGTCAGCAGTTTTTAAAATAACAGTTGATAAGATAATAAAAACATCATTTTAGAATTATTTATAAAACTATAGGATATCATCTTATAGTTTTTTTTGCATTATTATGTCGATAAGTTTCTTATTTAAGATTTGTAATCATATAATTTTCTTAAAAGAATTAATATGTAGTTAAGGAATGAACTATGGTAATTATAAATAGATTATTCAATGATGCTGCGTCAATTGCAATCATTCGAGCAGCTGATGGTCCAACATCAATAGTGGTTGCCCAAAAATTAAATTCTAGATATTTAGGAGCAATCATGGTGGCAGCATGTTCATATATGGCATTAGTACCAATCATACAACCACCAATAATTAGGTTACTAACAACAAAAAAAGAAAGATTAATTAGAATGAATAATAATGAACCTAACGTTTCAAAAATAACTATAATCTTATTTCCAACCATTGTTACAATAATATCTGGTTTGATTGCTCCGCAATCAATATCTTTAATCAGTTTTTTGATGTTTGGAAATTTGATTAAAGAGTCTGGTGTCTTAAATTCATTAAAAGAAACTGCTCAAAATGCCTTAACAAATATTATTACAATATTTCTCGGATTAACAATCGCTTCCCAAATGCAAGCTGAACAATTTTTAAAAATAGAAACAATCATTATTCTTCTATTAGGATTATTTGTTTTTATTTTTGATATAGCAGGAGGAGTAATATTTGCGAAAATTGTAAATCTTTTTTCAAAAGAAAAGATTAATCCAATGATTGGTGCAGCGGAAATTTCCGCGTTTCCAATGTCAGGACGAGTTGTTCATAAAATGGCAATTGAAGAAGATCCGACAAATTTTATTTTAATGAATTCGATTGGTGTAAATGTGTTTGGACAGATAGCATCAGTGATAGCTGGTGGGTTATTTTTAAATTTCTTTGGATAGGAGGAAAATATGGATTTTAAACCTTTTGAATTTATCAATAATTTATATTATCTAGGGATCGGAATGCTATATATTTTTGTATCAGTTGGTATTATTATGTTAATTACAATTATAATGAATATATTATTCAAAAAAAGGAATTAACATAATGTTATTAACTAAAAATTTTTAATAACAAAAGACAAAAAAATGTTAATTTAGAGATCCTCTTTAAAAATTGACAATATATATCTAAGATGATATAATAGGATTGGATGTGAGGATCTTAATATGAAGAGTATTTTAAATTTTTTAATTCCCAAGCAACAAACATTTTATCTAGAAGCTGATTCAACTATTCGTCAAGTATTAGAAAAATTTGATGCTCATAAATTCTCTGTGGTGCCTCTTATTGATGAAAATGGAGTTTATGTAACAACAATTTCAGAAGGAGATATTTTAAGATTTATTAAAAATATTTGTAATTTTAATCAAAGCTTAGCTGAAATGGTAAAGATTGACAATATAGAAATATATAGACCATATAAAACTCTTCCAATTACTGCTTCTATGGAAGAAGTTATAAACTTATCATTAGAGCAAAACTTTATTCCTCTTGTTGATGATCGGAATGTATTTATAGGGATAATTAAGAGAAAAGAAGTAATAAAATATTTAATTGAATTAGCAAATATTAATAAAGAGAATTAATAAGCAAATACTTATAGCGTTTTTTGCTTTTTTTACAAATTTAAAAAAATTATCTGATAACCTATGATATTTTTTGATTAATAATATATTTAATACTTATGTTATAGAAATTATTAGTAAAACATGCTATAATAGTATAAATTATATTTACGGAGCAAGTTATTGAAAACTTTAAAAAATGAGTTAAAGCAGGTATACCAATTTTTTTAGGATACTTATCTGTATCTTTCACATTTGGAATTATGGCAACATCACTTGGTTTATATTGGTACCAAGCATTATTGATTTCGATGTTAACACTAACTTCTGCTGGACAATTAGCAGCAATTAATATTATGATTAATCCATATCGATATTTAGAGATGATTCTTTCACAATCAACAATAAATATTTGATATTCATTTATGACAATTGGTTTGTCGCAAAAAACAGATTCGAAATTTATGGGTATCTGGAAATGGCTATTAGGCTTTTTTATTACAGATGAGATTTTTGCTGTTGCGACAATGAAAAAAGAAATATCAAGATCTTATTTTTTTGGATTAAGTATTTTACCATGGTTTGGTTGGAGCATAGGGACATTAGCAGGATCATTAATAGGAAATGTTTTACCAAATGTTGTGATGAACGCTTTGTGTCTTGCTATTTATGGAATGTTTGTAGCCATTATAGCGCCAGTTGCAAAAGATAACAAAAAAGCATTTGTAGCAATATTGATTGCAACCACATTGAGCATAGTTTTTTATTATGTACCACTCATAAATAAAGTACCCAGTGGCATTGCAATAAGTATTAGTGCAGTAATAGCAGCGTTAATATGTGCTTCTTTATTTCCTGTTAAAGAGGTCAAAGAAAATGAATAATGAGCAATTTTTTATTTACTTGATGATTGTAGTTGTATCAACATACTTGATTAGAGTAATTCCTTTTTCTTTGATTAAAAAAAAGATTACTAATAAATATATTAACTCATTTTTATACTATATCCCATATACTGTTTTAGCAGCAATGATTTTTCCTGCTGCCTTATATGCAACCGGTTCAATCTTTTCAGCAATCGGCGGATTAGTTGTTGCATTGTTTTTAGCAATCAAAGAAAAAAGTTTAATAATAGTTGCAATTGCAACTTCATTAACTGCTTTGGTAATTGAATTATTTATGATGATATAGTCGTTAAAACGACTTATGCGACAATGGTGGAATTGGTAGACACGCTACTTTGAGGGGGTAGTGGGCATAAGCCCGTGTGAGTTCGAGTCTCATTTGTCGCACCA
>JAEDHQ010000127.1 GCA_016296945.1 Bacilli bacterium
ATGGTCCAGTTAAAAAACCAGGATTCATCCACTTCTTTTGAGAAACAAATCTTCTAAATAAGAGTTCAATAACCCAGCCAATTAAAGAACCAATAACAAATAAAGTTGAGGACAATACAATATATTTCATAAATACAATATTGATTATATCACTCTTAGATTTATTATTAACAAAATTGAATAACAATTAATATAAAAAATGATATATGAGATTATCATTTATTGTGAAGTGTTAGGAATTGAGTATGCTACTTTTTGCCTGTATTACTATAGTAATCGGAGACGTGTTCCTGTGTTCCCGCTACTTTATATAATAGGTAAAAACGCTAAAAACCTATTAAAAACAAAGAAAAAAAGGCTTGAATCCATTATTTCTTTTGGTATCAAAATTAATCTGGCTTGATGCTTTATGGGGTGCTTTTGTTATAAAATAATAGTCATTTGCACCCTATCAAAAATTTTTCCAACAATATTTTTTCATAAATTCTAATATTTCGCCATTATCTCTATCTTCATAATAGGCAACCAACATTTTTTTAAATTCTGAAACTTTATTTTCTGGAATCACTAACAATCCTTCACCATTTGAAATTAAAAAATGATTTGCAAATATTACCGAAGTCCTTTTGTTCCCGTCATTAAAAATTTGTGTTTTCATACAATACAAACACAATTCAATGGCTATATCAACTGGTTCTTCATTTTTATTCAATATTTCTTCTATTTTTTCTTTAACAACAAATTCTATAGGCATAGGTGGAATATAACTTGTTCCTCCAATTGTTACTGGAACACATCTAATTCTACCGCCATAAGTATAGAATCCTTCATTCACAAGTCCAGCAATATAACACAATATCGAATAACTTGATTTGGATGCAACGACATCTTTATCCATAATAAATTCCCAAGCATGCTTTAAATTTAATATTTTTTGAACATCAGTTGCTGTCATTCCAGTAACCTTTCCATTTTCAATAATTGTTTCGGTATCTGGAAATGTAGTGGCTATGCCTTCAAGAATGGCTTGATCATAAATATTTGATTTCATATTAGCTCTAGCAAAATCGATATTTAATAATACTCTAGAAGATAATTCTTGACCACTATAGCCTAATTTTGCTAGTTCATTATTTATCTTCCTTATTTGCTTTTTATATTCTTTGGCATCTTTTAATAATTTAGATATAGAAGCAAACAATTCGTCAGAATACGAATCAACATATGTTGATGTATTACGTCCTAGAACACGCTTTCTAATATAAATATATTTTTGACCATTTCTATCTTTTATTTCAATTGAACCATCATAAGGAATCAAATTTAATCTTGCAGTAATTTCTGCCCTTTGTTCTAACAACGTTTGAATTTGCAAATATTGACTATCCATAGCAGCATCTCCTTTGGGGTATTTTTCTGCGTTAATTATATCAAAATGCACCCCAAAAGTAAATATAACTGACCTATATTTTGAATTCAAACTGACCTATTTTCTATTCCATGCTATTTTTTTCAAAATAAAGTATTTTACCCAAATCAACAACGTATTGATATAAATCTTTATTTAGTCTTTGATTATACTTTCCACGCGCTTGCAAAACCTCAAAAGTCTCGTAATCATATTCAATAGTAACGTATGGTAGGTTTTTATCTTTTCTTAAAAAGACTATTATAGATCGCTTATTTATAACAGCATTATAATAACCTAATTGATATACGCAATTATGTTGAATGTCACCCTCCTCTTTAAAAGCTTTTATGTTCTTGGGAACAACAATATAATAGCCATTATATTCTCTATCAATCCAAGACAATTCTTTGGCAACAAGTGAATATTTTTTTTCTTCTTGCAAGGTATATCTTCGTTGCCTTAATCCCAGCAATACATTATGACGTTCTATATAGTCTTTATCGAAGAAATCTTTTATTGTTGTGCCATTTTGGTGGCGAATCGCTGAAATATAATCGTAATATATATCAGTATCTAAAAACTCAACTTTTCTAACAAATCGAACAAGCCTCTTCAGTAAATCAGAAGTGTCAAAATTTAATTCCTTAAAAGTTCTCATCAAGTACCTATATATACTTCCATACCAACCCTTTTCCCTCATAATTTTTTCCATTTCTTTAAGAATTGGAACATCGTAAAGCCCAAGGTTTTTAATAACTGGGAGAGAATTAATCACGTCGTTTTTAGACGCAAACTCTATTTGTTTTGGGCTAAACTCTTCCAAATAATCAGCAAGATTAGAAATCGCAGCAGTAGATGCGAAGCCTTTGTTTTTAAACACAATTTCAGCCTTATTATTTACAA
>JAEDHQ010000007.1 GCA_016296945.1 Bacilli bacterium
AAAAAATCTTTTTCCTATTTATTATAGTAAACTTATAAATTGTTTTTAATTGTATTTTTTTAAAAGATTTGTTACTTCATCTTTTAAATCATCGCGTTGTAAGGCAAAATCAATTGTTGCTTCGATAAAACCAATTTTTGAACCAACATCATATCTTCTTCCTTCAAACTTGAAGGCATATACCTTTTCAAATGCAATCAATCTTTTAATAGCATCTGTTAATTGGATTTCACCACCAACACCTACTTGTTGTGTTTCCAACAATTCAAAAATCTTTGGAGTTAAGACATATCTTCCTAAAACACCAAATTTTGAAGGAGCATTTTCTGGTGCTGGCTTTTCAACCATGTCACTTATTTCACAACTTTCATTACTTCCTTCATTATTTAATTCTCCTTTAGGAGTTATGATTCCATATTTATTTAATGAATCATATTCTACTTCTTGGACACCAACAATACTAGCTTGAACATTATCGAAATAATCAATTAGTTGCTTTATAGCTGGTCGATCAGGATTATAAACAACATCATCACCTAATAACACAGCAAATGGTTCATCCCCAACAAATGCTTTAGCACAGAGAATAGCATGTCCTAATCCTCTTTGCTCTTTTTGTCTTACAGAATAAACATTAGCAATATTACTTATTTTCTTAACCAATTCTAATTCTTCTTTTTTATTTCGACTAGCTAAGAATCCTTCTAATTCCCAACTTCTATCAAAGTGATTTTCAATTGAACTCTTTTGTGAGTTCGTGATAATCAGTATTTCTTCAATACCTGAAGAAACAGCTTCTTCTACAATATATTGAATTGTAGGTTTGTCAATAATTGGAAGCATTTCTTTTGGCATACTCTTTGTAGCTGGTAAAAATCTAGTACCATAACCAGCTGCAGGGATAATTGCTTTTCTTACTTTCATTTTGCACCTCTAAATAATTTTTAAAAAGTATATATAGTAATAACTATATTTATCAAGAATTTTATAATATGAAAACTCATCCATTCTTATTATATCATTTTTAGTAATAGCAATCAAGAAAATAAAGTATTATATATTTCTTAATGATTAATTTTTAACCTAGTAAAACATCTAAAACCATCATTAATGAAAAACCAATTGCAAAGAATATAGTTCCAATATGAGAATGCTTTTCTTTAACCATATCAGGAATCAATTCTTCCACAACAACAAATAACATTGCACCAGCAGCAAAAGTTAGTAAATAAGGTAAACCCGGATTAAGTATTTTTGCAAATAAAATAGTCACAAGAGCACCTATTGGCTCAACAGCCCCTGTTAACACTCCGATACCAAATGCCTTTCCTTTTGAGACACCAGAGTTGTTTAATGATACAGAAACAATAGCCCCTTCCGGAAAGTTTTGAACTGCAATTCCAATTGCAAGAACAATAGCGACACCAATTGTAACTGCACTATTACTAACTTGTGCAGAAGCAATTACTACTCCAACCGCAATGCCTTCAGGAAGATTATGTAAACCAACGGCAAGAGAAGTCATAATAGATTTATTCAAATTACACTTCGGACCCTCACATTCTTCACTTCCACTATGTAAATGAGGAATAACTTTATCAAGAATCATAAAAAAGATAAATCCAATCCAGATACCGATTAATGCTGGAATAACTGCAAAAGTCCCTTTGTCACTTGATACTTCGATTGCAGGAATGATTAAACTCCATACAGATGCTGCAATCATTACTCCAGCTGCGAATCCAGTAAAGCCTTGTAAGACAGAATCATTCATTTTTTTAAATATAAAGATAAAGGCGGAACCTAAAACTGTCCCTAAAAAAGGAATTAATACACTAAATACTACTTCATTCATTATTCTCACTCCTATCAATTTTAATTCTATTTATTATACAATAATAATTTGAAATTAACAAGATATTATTCATAAAATAAAGGTGCTTTACAAAGATAATAAACCTTTATAAAACACATTTTGTTTAATTATTTTTCCAAAAATTCTTGCCAATCATAACAGTCAATCATTATTTTTTTCATATCTTCTACAACTGGAACTCGAGGGTTAGCTGGTGAACATTGATCTTCATAAGCTAAGTAAGCTAATTTTTCCATTGAGTTCATCCATATTTCACGATTAATTCCTTGTGATTCAAAGTTCATTTGAATTCCTACTCTTCTTGCTAAATCACCACATGCCTTTGCAAATACTTCAACTCCTTCAGCGGTAGTTTCAAATTTTAAACCAATAGCAGCAGCTAGTTCAGCATACTTTTCATCAGCTCGATAATAATTATACTTTGGCCATGAAGATAGTTTTTGTGGTTTTGTACCATTATATCGAATTGTATGTGGTAATATTATTGCATTAGCGCGTCCATGAGGAACATGGAATTCGCCACCAATCTTATGAGCCATTGAATGATTCATGCCAAGAAAAGCATTAGCAAATGCCATACCTGCCAAACATGAAGCATTATGCATTTTTTCTCTTGCCTCAGGATCTTTTGAACCATTATTATAAGATCTTTCTAAATATTTAAATACCATTTTTACGGCTTGTAATGCAAGACCATCAGTAAAATCATTAGCCAGTGTAGAAACATACGCTTCAACAGCATGAGTTAAAACATCCATTCCTGTATCAGCAGTAATCTTTTTTGGTAATGAATATGTAAAGGATGGATCAATAATTGCTACACTAGGTGTTAAAGAATAATCAGTTAATGGATATTTTTTGTTTTCTTCTTTATCTGTAATTACTGCAAATGGTGTTACTTCTGAGCCTGTTCCTGATGTTGTTGGAATACATACTAAATGAGCTTTTTTGCCTAATTCTGGATAGCGAAAAGCACGTTTACGAATATCCATAAATTTTTGTTTAAGATCATTGAAGTTTACTTCCTCATGTTCATAATATAACCACATTCCTTTAGCTGCATCAATTGCGGAACCACCACCTAAAGCAATAATTGTGTCTGGTTCAAAAGATTTCATTAAAGCGACTCCTTCTAAAACAGTTTGAATTGAAGGATCTGGTTCTACATCACAGAACAATTGATATTGAACAGGGTCTTTTCTTAATCGTAGTTGATCAGTAATCTTATTTACATATCCTAAGTCAACCATAGATCTATCAGTAACAATTATTACCTTCTTCATTTCCTTCATATCATGAAGATATTCAATTGAATCACGTTCGAAATAAATCTTACTAGGGATTTTAAACCATTGCATATTATTTCTCCTTCTACCAATCTTTTTAATATTTAATAGGTTAACAGCAGAAACATTATCACCAACAGAATTATGCCCATAAGAACCACATCCTAAAGTTAAACTTGGTAAGAATGAATTATAAACATTTCCAATACCACCTAACGTAGCAGGGGAATTCCAAATAATTCTAATAGCCGGGATAATATCACCAAATCTAGTAACTAAATCTTTATTTGCACTATGAATCGCTGCAGAATGTCCTAATCCATTAAACTCAACCATATTCTTTGAAAGTTCAATACCTTCTTCCGAATTGTTAGCCTTTAAAACAGCAAGCACTGGTGATAATTTTTCTCTAGTTAATGGTTCTAAAACACCGACAGAGTCACACTTTACCAATAGAATAACTGTTTTTTCAGGGACATCAAATCCAGCATTATTAGCAATGAACTTTGCAGATTGGCCAACAATAGGGGCAAATAACTTCGCATTTTCACAATCTTCTTTTGAAGATACTCCAAACATATATTTTTCAAGCATCTTCTTTTCTTTATCATTTACTAAATAACAACCAAATGATTTAAATTCTTCTAATGCTTCATTATAGATTTCTTTATCAATTATTACTGCTTGTTCTGACGCACAAATCATTCCATTATCAAATGCTTTTGACATTACAATATCATTAACTGCTTGTTTTAAATTACAAGTTTTTTCCATATATGATGGAACATTACCAGCACCAACGCCTAAAGCCGGCTTACCACATGAATATGCTGCTTTAACCATTGCATTCCCACCGGTCGCTAAAATCGTAGAAACTCCAGGATGATTCATTAATGCAGATGTAGCCTCCATTGATGGATGTTCTATCCATTGAATACAATTCTTTGGTGCTCCAGCAGCGATAGCAGCATCATAAACTACTTTTGCAGCTGCTGCAGAAGATTTTTGAGCACTAGGATGAAAACCAAAAATTATTGGATTTCTAGTTTTTAAGCAAATTAAAGACTTAAATATTGCTGTTGATGTAGGGTTTGTAACAGGTGTAATACCCGCTATAACACCAACCGGCTCAGCAATTTCTGTAATACCGGTAACATCATCTTCATTAATGACACCAACAGTTTTCAGATTTCGCATATTATTTACAACATATTCGCAAGCAAATAAATTCTTGGTAGCTTTATCTTCAAAAACACCTCGCTTGGTTTCTTCAATAGCCAATTTTGCTAATAATCCGTGTTGGTCTAAAACAGCAACTGATGCTTTTGCAACAATATAATCAATTTGTTCTTGTGTATAACTTGCAAACTCTTTCAAACATTCTAACCCTTTTTCCACTAATTGGTTTACTTCTTCTTGAGGACATATACTTTTTTCTTCCATACTAAATCAATAAACTCCTTTTTTATTTATTTCTTTAGTATTATATACCTTATTTCAATAAAAATAAACGAAATTGCACTGAAAACGTTAATCAAAAGAATTTGTTATAATCAATATGTCTAAAAAAAAGTTTAAAGCATAAAGCTTTAAACCTCATATTTTTATTCTTCTTCAAACATATCTTTTCCAACACCACATAATAGGCATTCGAAATCTTCTGGTAAATCTTCGAATTTAGTTCCTGGAGCGATTCCTAATTCAGGAGCTCCTTTTTCTTCATCATAAACCCATCCACATGCTTGGCATACATATTTTTTCATATTTATAATTCCTCTCTTATTATTGATAATTTTTTATTGTTTCATTTATTTTATTTGATTTTTTCAAAATCAGATGCACCATGTTTACATAATGGACAAACAATGTCTTCTGGTAATTCATCACCTTCATAAACCCATCCACAAATTCTACATACATAACCTTTTTTATTTTCTGTTTTTGGTTTTGGTTTTACATTTTGATGATAATAACTATAAGTCATTGATTGATCTTTAGATAATACTCTTGCTTCAGTTATTGAACAAATAAACATTCCATGTGATTCTAAATCTACATATTGTTCTACTTTAAGAGACATAAATGAATTACAATAACGTTGTAAGAATACTAGTCCATTATCACTTCTTAATACACTTTCTCCCGCAAATTTATCAACTGTTCTTCCACTTTGGAAACCATATTTTTGGAATATACTAAATGGAGCATCTACTGTTAAACAATTAATATTCATTACACCAGTTTGTTTAATTACGTGATGAGAGTAATTTTCTTTATTAATTGTCACAGCAATTCTACTAGGATTAGAAGCAACTTGCGCAACTGTATTTACAATTAACCCATTATCTTTTCTACCATCATTACATGTTACGACATATAAACCATATCCAATATTAAATAATGCTTTTAAGTCATTTTTATTAGCAGTAGAATCTTGCGTTGCAAGGTATTCTTGTGATAATTCATTTGCTAAGGCATCGATTTTTTCCTTAGTATCTTTTTGAACGCTAGATAAAATTGTTACTTCATTTTCACAGAATTTAATATTCTTAGATTTTGCAAACATTTCTTTCATCACTTTATTTGCCATTGGAGCCCATGAACCATTTTCAATGAAAGCAACTGTTCTGTTTGAATAATTGCGTTCAGTTAAATGATCAATAAATTGTTTCATAAATGGAAAGATTGATGAATTATAAGTAGTAGTTGCTAAAACTAACTTTCCAAATCTAAAAGCATCTTCTACTGCTTCAGCCATATCACAACGAGCTAAATCATTGATAACAACCTTAGGACATCCATTGCTCTTTAATTTTTCAGCTAATGACAATACTGCCGCTTTGGTATTACCATAAATAGAAGTATATGCAATCACAACTCCTTCAGATTCTACTTGATAACTTGACCATATGTTATATAGATTTAAATAATAGCCTAAATTTTCAGTTAATACTGGGCCATGTAAAGGACAAATAATATTAATGTCTAATTCGCTAGCTTTTTTTAAGAGATTTTGAACTTGAGCACCATATTTTCCAACAATACCAAAATAATATCTTCTTGCTTCACATGCCCAATCTTCTTCGACATCTAAAGCACCAAACTTACCAAATCCATCCGCAGAGAATAAAACTTTATCAAATGAATCATATGTAACCATTACTTCTGGCCAATGAACCATTGGTGCAAAGACAAATGTTAATGAGTGATTTCCTAATGATAAAACATCTCCATCATTAACTACAAGCTTTTTTATATCACTTTGGCCAAAAAATTGATCAATCATTTTAAAAGTTTTATCATTTCCAACAACAGTAGTATTAGGATAAACTTTTAAAAAATTCATAATATTTGCGGAATGATCAGGTTCCATATGTTGAACAATTAAAAAATCTGGTTTTTCACTTCCTAAAACCTCATTAATGTTATCTAACCATTGATGAGTAAAATTTTTATCTACAGTGTCAATAACCGCAATATTGGCATCTTTAATTACATAAGAATTGTATGCCATTCCATTAGGAACTACATATTGTCCTTCGAATAAATCTACTTTGTGATCATTAACGCCTACATAAAAAATATCTTTAGTAACTTTTGTCATTATTTTCTCCACAAGCCATGTAAATTGCAATAAGCATAAACTGCTTCTACTTCATCACAATCACAAATTCTAAAACAAGCTTTAGGTTCTTGACCAGGTTCTAAATGTCTCATTTGAGTTCCCTTTTTAGTTTGTAATGAAATCCATTCAATATAGTGTTCAGGTGCCATTGGATGTTCAACACTACCAACAGTTACTTTTACTTTTCCATCTTCTACAACATATTCAGGAATATGTTTTTCACGTGATGCTTCAACAGTACCAGCTACTAATTCAGTCATTTTTTGTCCACAGCACATCATTGGTACTCCACTAGATTTTACTACTTCAACTAGATTTCCGCATCTTTCACAAACATAAAATTTTTGTTCCATATAATAATTCTCCTTATATAATAAAATTTCGATTTAACGATTCTCATCATAATATATTATATCACTATCTAAATAAAAAATAAATATTTTTAAAACTATTTTTTATGGTATTTAAAATTCTAAAGATTATCCTTTTTTAAAAAAGTCATATGGCTTTTACCATATGACTTAATGAAATCCTTATCCTTTTTATTTAGCATAAATTCCTTCTACAATTGTTGATAAAGTAATAGTTTCTTGTTTATCAGTATCATTATTGAAGACTGTAATTGTATATTGAACTACTTGAGAAGTTAATTCTTGCTTAATAATTCTTCCTACTTGATTTACATTTGGATTACTACATACAAAGTCAAATTCACAATTGCTGTATTTAGACATTCTTTCATATTCAGATTGTACCATCTTAATGAATTCATTCCAAATTTCTAAATCATTTTCTAATAATGGTTGAGGACAATCTTTTCCAGAGAAGAAATGATGACCTTTTACTTTAGAGATATCCAAATTATTTCTAATCATAATATCAGCAACTAACATTGCTGTTTTTTGCCATGTATACCATAAATCAGAGCCATAGTTAACAGCAGTTTCAATACCGATGCCATTGCCATTACCACCATTAGAGCAGATTCTACCTTCTGCGATTTGAGAGTAACACCACCAAGCAGTACCTAATTGATATTTACCATCTTTCTTGTTTACTGCAAGACCTAAATCATTTAACCATTTATTATCTGTTACAAAGCCACGATTAAACTTAGTTTCTTCAGGAACTTTGATTCCAGTATCACGACCATTGATCGCAAATGTTGCCTTTGATGTAATAGTAACTACAGGAATTACAGGATCAGTATCTAAAACTACAACATCAGTATCACGCCATGCAAATTCACTTCCTGATCCACTATCGCCTGCATGAGCAGCTTTATATTGTTCATCTATTCCTTTATAAATACCATCATTACCAGTAGTATAATGAATAGAAGTCGCATTTTGAGATAATGGTTGAGCAAAATATTCAATATGTGCTTTTGCACCAGCAGTAGTATTAAATCCTGCAGTATAGTGAACTACGATAAATTCAATACTATCCATCTTACGGCTTTCTAATTCCGCACCATATTTTTCATTTGACACTTTATTATAATCTTTATTAACTACAAATTTTTCAAATAATAATTTGTTTACGCTACTAATAACATCAGTATAATAGTTAGGAACACCGGCGCCAATACCTAATTCATACCTGATAAATGCATTACTATTATGTGAAGCTAAAACTAACTTCATAGCATCACTTAAGTTTTCAGGAACTACTGTTACATATAAATCTTGATAAACTCCTTCTTTACCTTCAACACTAGCACGAATTGTAGCAACACCATCAGCAACACCAGTTACTTTACCTTGTGCATCAACAGTCGCAATTTCTGGATTTAAAGAAGTCCAAACGATTGTACCTTTGTTTTTACCATCAATATATTCACAATTCAATAAAACTTCATTACCAATTTCCACATAAGATTCAGTTTCATAACTAATATCAAAATAAGCAGGAACTGTTACTTCTAACACAAATTCATCACTCTTTCCACTTGCAGATAATGAAACAACTTTGATTGTTGTTGTACCTTTACTAACAGCTGTAATAACACCATTGCTATCAATTGTTGCTACTTCAGGATTACTAGATTCAAACTTAACTAATTTATTAATAGCATCTTCTGGAGCAATAGTCCAAGTTAATTGATAAGTCTTTAATAATTCTAATTCATTAATCTTATTAGTAATTGCAATGTCTGATACTAAAACTGTTTCTACCCATTTAGCTTTAACAGTTACATTACCTTCAACAACTGTAACTTTTGTACCATCATTTGTATACCAACCATCAAATTTATATCCTTCTTTTGTTGGAGAAGGAATTAAATTTCCAGCTGTAACTTTCATTTGAGTACCAAATTGAGCCAAAACTAAAGCTTTTTGAACATCAGCATTAGAATAATCTGGGCAATATGATGCAAATGTAGCATTTGAAGATCCACAGCCCTTCATACTATGCATTACACCATGCATATAAGCTCTTAATAATGTTCTTCCATTAGGTCCTGGGGCAGTTACTAAAGTAATTACATTTTTATCTCCTTGAGCTAATTTTGCTAATAATTCATATGTATCAGCAGTATATGATCCGCCATTACTACCATTAAATGCTTTAAGATCTTCTAACATATAGATCCATAACCATTGCCATTTTGCAAGCATTTCAGCGTTTGCTAAAGCAGTTTTGATTGCAGAAGAACTATTATCATGGAAAGTATCAAATGGAATATCTTTTCCAGCATATTTTACGAAGTCATCATAGAATGCTTTTCCAATTTCTGCAGATGTTTTATATCCATCTTCAAAAACACCACCATCTAAATCAAATGTAACTGTAAATGTTTCAACTCCAATCCATTTACCATAAATTACAGTATCTGCTGTAATTGGAGTGTTGAAATCAAATTCTGTAGTATATAATTCATCACTATACCAGCCAACAAAACTATATCCAACTCTTTCAGGCACATCTGGTTTAGCAACAGTTTTATTTTCTTTAACTTCAACAGTTAAATTAATACTATCAAATGTTACTTTATACATTTCAAATGTAGGTTTCCATAATGCGTATAAAGTATAATTATCAATAATTTGAGTTTCAAAATCAAATGGTTTTGTACAAGCTTCATCAGTAAACCATCCCATAAATTCATATTCGAATTTAACAGGATCTGCTGGTTTAACAAATTTTTCAAATACAGTTACTTTATATGCACTCTTATAATATGCCTCTACTAATGCTTTTTGAACTGTCTCATCTGAGAAATCAGGAGAAACTAATGCAAAGTTTGCATTATCAGTAGAACCTTTTGAGTTATTCATTACACCATGCATATAACTTCTAATTAAGGTTCTTCCGTTTGGTCCAGGAGCAACAGAATCTTTAATAGCTTCTGTATCGCCAGCAATTAATTTTTCTAATAATGAAATAGTATCAGAAACAAATTCTGGATAAGCAGGTTCAGTCATGCTTTCTAAATCTGCTTTCATATATTCAAATAACCATTTCCATTTAGCTAACATTTCTGCATTTGATAATGCATCTTTAATTGCAGGATGACTATTTTTCAAGAATGTTTCATAAGGAACTTCTGCATTAGCATATTTATTAAAATCAATGTAGAATAACATACCGATATCAGCAGATGTTAATCCATGAGCTAATGTAATGTTATATTCACTTAATTGTTCTTCAAACTTAGGATATAGTACCAAATTACTTAATACTGGATCATCAAAGTCGTAAAGAGTAGTTAATTCTTCATCAACAAACCATCCTCTAAAGAAATGTCCTTCTTTAACAGGATCAGCAGGTTTTGCAACTACTTCACCTCTTGTTACTTCAACAGTACTATCAATACCTGTAAATGTTACATTATATTTTGATAATTCCCATTTAGCATATAATGTTAAATCTTTTGTAACAATTTGATCAAAATCATATTCAATTGTACAAGCTTCATCTGTATACCAACCTAAGAAATCATATTCAGGTCTAGTTGGATCGACAGGTTTAGCTAATTTTTGATTATCTGATAATTTTACTATTGATGCATATAACGCTTCTACTAATGCTTTTTGAACTGCTGGATCAGAAAAATCAGGAGAAACTTCAGCAAAGTTCACATTATCAGTTGAACCTTTTGAATTATGCATAATACCATGGACATAACTTCTAATTAATGTTCTTCCATTAGGACCAGGAGCAGCAGAATCTTTAATAGCTTCTGTATCACCAGCAATTAATTTTTCTAACATTAAAATTGTATCATTAACATAATCTGGGTTAGCTGGATTTTCCATACTTTCTAAATCAGCCTTCATATATTCAAATAACCATTTCCATTTAGCTAACATTTCCGCATTTGATAATGCATCTTTAACTGCTGGATGACTATCTTTTTGGAAAGTATCAAATGGAACTACTGTTCCAGCATATTTGCAGAAATCATTATAGAATTCTAAACCAATTTCTGCAGAAGTAATTCCCCAGTTAATAGTTACTTTTACATTTTCAATTACTTCTTCTACATTAGTAAATAAAATATTAAAATATTTTGTATTAGATCCTGTAATACCAGTAACATAACCAGTTACCGCAACTTTCTTATCAGCCAAAGCTTTAATGGCATCTGCATCTACTGGATATGTTAAACTACCAATTACTGTAGCACCTTCAATTGTTAGATTAAGATAGTTGCCAGATACACTTAAGATACCTTCTACTTTTACATATTCAGCTTTAATTGCTTCTAAAGAAGCATATGCATCAACTGCTGCACCATCTAATTCTTTAACTTCACCATGGTCAACAACTGCAGTACCATCTTTTACTACTACAGCAGCGTCACCAAATTGTTTTGCACCACCATATGTAGAAACAGATCCAGTTACTTTAACAGCATCACCGACTGCTACATCTACAGTCCATTTACTACCTCTATAAACTAGCATAGCTCCAGTACTATCTTTTAAGATAAAACTACGAGCATTGATGGCAGCAACATAACCAGTAACTTCAAATAATGTTTCTTCACTGGCTAATATCTCTGCAACAGTTGCGATTACTGGTAATTTCTCCCATTTAGCATATAAATCTAAATCAGCAGTAACAGGTTCATTAAAATCATAAGCAACTGTACATGCTTCATCAGTAAACCAACCTTTAAATTCATATCCATCTTTAACTGGATCAGCTGGTTTTGTAACCTTTTCACCATCTATTACTTTTACAGAACTATTATCTTCTTTAAAAGTAACAGTGAATTCTTTAACTTCTTCTTTTTTATTAACAGTTACAGTAATTTCCACTTTTAATTTAGAATTTTCTTTAAGTGTGACTGTAACTACTGCACTACCTTCAGAAATTGCAGTAATTTTACCTTCTAAAACTGTAACAACATCATTATTACTAGATTCCCAAACAAGTGTAGCGCCTTCTGTATAAACAGGAACAACAGTTCTGCTATCACCTTCTGTTAGTGTGATACTCTTATCAGCATTAGAAATACTTAATGTGTAATCTTTTCCAACACAAGCAAACATTAAAAATGCTAATAAGCCAACAAAAATAAAAGCAACTATTTTTTTCATAATTCCTTTTCCTTTCTCTAATTTTAATCAAGATTTAATACAATAAATAAAATCCTAATTTAGTTGTAAAATTATACTACTAAAACATAATTTATGCAAGCGTTATCATATATTTTTGATCATTTTTTTCATATACAAGAAAAACTGTGCATATTTTCATTATGCACAGTATAGATTTTTTGTTATTTAAATTTTATTTAAGATATTATCAATTTCATCAAAGTTTTTTTGAATTTGCTTGAAAGCACATGTTAATGGATATCCATCCACAAAACAATGAGATACAGTGATGTTTAATAGCATTATATATTTATTTTCTCCCGTGATGATATCTTTCTCTACACGATATTTGTCCCAGCAAATTCGGGGACATGAAGAAGATGAGTGATTATTATCACATAAGGGATGTGTCATTCCTTCAATTGATAACCATGGAATACAAGTCATATAATAGTCATCAAATTGATCTGAATCGTTGTATGTTTCCTTCACTCCTTCTTGATTCTTAACAACTTCAATTACTTCCTTGGCTTTTTGATAAAATCCTTGATAATCATCAATCATTTTAAATCCTGCATTTTCGTATAATCCCACTTTAGTCATTACTGTAAAAGTTGGATTAATCTTATCATACAATCGAATCTCACCATTTACTTCGCGGATACGCATCTCTTCAATTGAACTAAGGCCTATTGTAATAAGGTATAAAACATTTATAAAAAATGATGTATTAGTGCTTTTTGAGTACTTCACAACATTAGTTACATCCATTTTTACATCAAATCCATAACAAGGATTAGCAAATGTTTTAAACCAATTATATTGGTTAATCTTTTTTAATTCATTTTTATTAATTATTTTATACATATTTTGCTCCTTTATCTGCATTTTTGTACTCTTTTATTAAATAAATTTTTCCTATATATCTTCATTTGAATTTCTTACTATAATTTAAAATTTTCTTCATTGCCTCTTCTTTTTTTATACCATCCAACCTTAGTTTATGAGCATAATCTAAAATTTCAGAAAAGTTTATTGAAGGGGTTAGCCCTGCCTTAATCAAGTCTTTACCTGTTACATAAGGTCTTTCCATATACTCATTATAGATCTCTAGGCGTTTTAATAAGAAGTTATCGTGAGAGACATATGGATGATCTAAAATCATTCCCTGACTATCAGATATTGCTAGAAATATTAATCCAAGAGGATCAACTGATAAATCAAACATCATATTTGAATCTTTTATTGAAGCATTATCAAAGGCTAAAATATTTGGTTTCATATGATATTCAGTCATATTTAAAACATATTTAATTAATTCATTTTCATTAGTTAATCGCTTAATAAAATTCTTGGCAACTTCTATTCCATTTATTTCATGACAATTCGAGTGGATTACACCATTTATTATCTCCGTTGAACTTGGCTTGCCAAAGTCATGAGTAAGAGCAGATAACATGAACCCAAATGGATTTTTCACTTTATCACGATACTTTGTGGCAACATCTAAAACCATCATTGTATGTGTCCATACATCTCCTTCTTGATGAAAATGAGGATTTTGTTCAACACCTATTAAATCCTTTACTTCTTTAAACCAATAATCTAATTGATCCATTTTTCTCAGTGTTTCAAAAAATAATGACGGTTTATTGCTTTTTAATAATGCTTTTTTTAGTTCCTCAACAACTCTTTCCGCTGGAATTTTTGATAGATCCATTGTTTTACATAACTCTATTGTATCAATAGAAACAGAAAAATTCAAACGTGCAGCAAACTGACAAGCTCTTAAAACTCTTAGTGGATCCTCAATAAATGTTTTTTCACAGATATGGCGAATTATATGATTTTTTAAATCATTTATTCCATTAAAATGGTCAATGATTTCTCCAGTTAAAACATCTTGCATCAATGAATTAATTGTAAAATCACGGCGTATTGCTGCATTTTGTGTACCTACAAAAGGATCAACAACAACATCAAAATCTTTATGGCCAGTTCCCCTTAATGATTCCTTTCTTGGTATTGCAATATCAATACTATGTCCTTTTATATTATAAATTCCAAAACTGACACCAATAGTTATCTTTTCGCCAAATCTATCGATAATTTGCTCTAACACTGATGGTGAAATACCATGAACTTCAATGTCGATATCTTTACACTCTACTCCTAAAATAAGATCTCGAACACATCCTCCCACAAAAAATGTTCTTCCCCCATTTTTCTTGACATGAAAAGCTATTTCTTTTGATATATCTAAATCAGTTAACTTCTTCATAATTTGTTTGTTTATCTCTTTCTATATTATATATATAATATTATTTATTATAAATAAATTTTTATATATAATTTTTTATCGTTCTTTATATAATTAATATACTATATTTATACTACTTTTACAAGGTTTTTTTAATGCAAATAAAAACCTCGGAAATTTCCGAAGTCATTTTTATTTTTCAATTGAATAATTAATTTTGAACTTTGCACTTTCACCAACTATTTTTAATTGATACTTACCTGATTCTGTATATGTTTTCGTAAAAGTACCATTAATTAATCCATCATCAATTATTTTCCCATCTTTAATTATAACCACTCTAAAGTTCCCTGCTTCTACCAAAGTTGTTATAGTAATTGTAAAAGGTGATTTTACAGTTAGTTTTTCTAAACAATCAACTCCCGTAAAAACTTTAGCACTTTTAGAAACAATTTGGACACCATTTTCAGTTTTACTATTCTCAATTGACATTTGATATAATACCCTAGTACTTGTCAAAATATCTGCTTCTGTTATTTCTTGTAACGAATAATCTTCTAAGCCATTAGTGTCTTCAATATGCATTTTGCTACATCCTGTTAGCATTACAAAGAATAATAAAAAGATTGTTATTATATATTTCATTATTAATCCTCCCAACTGTATTATTATAATACTACAGTTATGATAATTTGTCAATGAAATTCTTATAAAACTTATTCTGCTTTATTTATCTTGTTTTTAATATTCTTAATGGCATATTTAATCATCTTTGCTGTGTCACTTGCTGTCATTGATATATCTGAATATTCATCCATTGCTAGTTCTCCCGCGTATCCGTTAAGATAAGCAGCTAAAGCAGTAGCTTTAAAAGCATCATCCACATAACCTAACATTCCAACAATAATGCCTGTTAAAACATCTCCAGATCCTGCAGTTGCCATACCACTACATCCTTTATTCACAAAAATAATATCATCTTTACAGGCAATTATTGTGGTAGGCCCTTTAACTAATAAAATAACATTATATTTGTTTGTAAACTCTAAAGCAACATTAATAAGATTTTCTCTGATATGATCAATTGAATAACCACTCAATCTTGATAATTCTTTTAAATGCGGAGTCAGAATGATTCTATTATTTGTTTGATTTAGAATATCTAAATCCATTTTAGATAATGCATTAAGTCCATCAGCATCAATTACCAAATGATTATTATAATTTAATATTAAGTATTTTAATATATTGCTATAATCTTGACTTTCTGACCAACCAATTCCAACTCCTAAGGCCTTTAATCCTTTAATTGATTTATTTAGTTCTTCTTCATCAAAAATCATTGTTCTTCCGTTAGAAGGTATTTTATAGATAGTCGCTTCAATTATATTATTAAATATTAAGTCATATATACAATCAGGAACAATAACTCTAGAAACGCCACAACCAGAGTATAATGCAGTTTGTGCAAGATTAGCAAGTCTTACAGCTCCTGGATAATTATCGGATCCGCCTAAAATTCCGACATATCCATAATCTCCTTTATTGCTATAATTTAAGCGATTAATAAATACTTCTTTAAAATCACTTTCTTCGATTAATTTATATTTTTTATCAATTGCTTTAATTCCAATATCAACATTAACAATTTTTTTAATGTAATCTTTTGCCCTATTCAGAAATAAGCCTGGTTTTAAATAGCCAAGAGAAATAGTTAGATCACTTTTTACAATATTTGTGCCCAAACCATTATCACCATTTAATCCTGAATTTATATCAATAGATACTATATATTTATTCTTATTAATGATATCAATTGCTTTCACATATTCCTTTTTTAGTTGACCCTTAAAACCAGTTCCTAATAATGCATCTACCGCAATATCATAGTTTATTAAATCATCATTTAATAAAATTATATTAATGTTATTTTCAACGCATAAATCATAATAATATTTGCCATCATTACTAAAATTTTTTGTTGCCAAGATAACATCACAATTATAATTGTTCTTTGAAAGAATCAATGCTAAAGCATATCCGTCACCAGCATTATTTCCACTGCCACAGAATATTCCTATCTTTCCTTTCCAATCAACATTTTCGTATACTCCTAAAGCAGCTTTATACATTAAATCTAGTGATGAAATAAAATTTTTTATTGTATATTCATCGCTTTTACGAATATTTTCCACTGTTATTATGTCTTTCATAATTCACACCTAATCTTATAATAAATGGTCTAATACTTATATTGTATTAAACCATAATTCTTAATCTTTCAATTATTATTTTTCATCCTTATTACTTAATTTATTTTCTGCTTCAGCAGTTTGTTTTTCTTCTAATTCTTCTAATTCAGAAACTAGACTAAGAGCTCTAATTATCAATTTAATAATGCGATCTAAATATGAATTCTCTTTATAATTTGCTGGGCAAATATAATTTATACGATCATCTATTAGAAATTGTTGCACCTGTGCTTTGTTCTTTTGAGTATAAATTCCAATAGATTTTCCACCAGCTTTTTTAAGCATTGTCATACAAGGAATATCAGTAAGTCCATCACCAATATAAATCATATTTTTAAATGGAATTCTCTTTTCTTTATATTTTTTGTTTACCTCTGTAGAATCCGTTTCATCAAGAATGCCTTTATTGATTTTATACAAATATTGAGTTTTACCAGTGAAGTTAATAGCAATTTTTGGCCAAACTGCTTTTCCTTCTTCATCATAATAAAAATCACAACCATAGATTGCTTTGAAGTGTTTTGCAATACTAGTTGAAGCTATAATATCTTTAATGCCTGATGAAATAATATAATGTTCTAGAATTACTCCTTGTTCTTTCGCAAATTGATTAATTCTTACAAACCAATCTTCAACTCCCTGATAAAGATGAACATCTTTTCCCATTGAAGCAAGATATTCTTTAGTTATAGGTAATCCTTTTTCATTAGATTTCTTAACCATATAGTATAGATATGAAAGAATTCCTTCCATATTTTCTGATTTAGAAAAATCACCAATTTCTGACCAGAATTCCTTTGGTGTCATATCTAGATTTGGAATGAATGTATAATTTTGCATATCTTGATCACATAATGTTTTATCAAAATCATAAATTATTGCAACGATTTTTTTATCCATAAATTACTCCTAAGCTTTTATTTAAGTATTACAAAAATAATTAATAATTCAATCTTTCATAAGAAAACGAAAGCACTCTTTTTTTTATTTTATCACTAATTAAAAAAAGTGTCAATAACTTAAAGCATAGTATGAAAAAGCCATATAATCTTTGATGATTATTATGACATAATAACTTAAACAAACTATTATTAGTTTTATAAAAATATATCACTTATTAAAAATCTCGACACCATATAAGTATCGAGATGAATGTAATTGAAATATTAGAACAATTCTTTTCTTACAATTGTTTGCATTTTGTCAGCCCCTACAGAGAAAACATCTACTGGGACTTCTAATTCATGTTCAATAAAACGAATATATTCTTTCGCATTTTCTGGAAGTTCATCAAATGATTTTACATTGGAAATATCTTCATTCCAGCCTTTAAATGTTTTATAAATTGGTTTGCATTTATGTAAAACTTCATCAGAAGCAGGAAGTGTGTTAATAATTTTTCCTTCATACTCGTAAGCTACACAAGCTTTGATTTCTTTAAAACCAGTCAAGACATCTAATAGTGTTAAGCAAATTGATGTGATACCATTTACAAGCACAGAATATTTTAAAGCAACTAAATCTAAATAACCAATTCTTCTTGGGCGACGAGTTACAGTTCCATATTCATTTCCTTTTTCACGGATTTCATTACCAATCTCATCAAGAAGCTCTGTTGGAAAAGCACCTTCGCCAACACGAGTTTGATATGCTTTCACAATTCCTAATACTTCATCTAAACCATGGCAACCAATTCCTGAACCACATAATACACCGCCACTAGTAACATGAGAACTTGTTACATAAGGATAGCTTCCATAATCAATATCTAATAAAGAACCTTGTGCTCCTTCAAATAAGATGTTCTTTCCTTGTTTCTTTGCATCATTAATTAATGTTATAGTATCAGTTACCATTGGACGAATAATATCTGCCAATTCTTGATATTCTACAACTGTTTTTTCATAATCAATTTCATTGCCATTTAATGAACGAATTTGTTGATTTTTAATTTCTAATAAGTCTTTATATTTTTGTTTAAAGTTAGGACCAACGAAATCACACATTCTCATTCCAATACGAGCTGTTTTATCAGTATAACATGGTCCAATTCCTTTTTTAGTAGTACCGATCTTTTTATCTTTTAAGTTATCTTCATTTAATCTATCCAATTCAAGATGATGATCAAAAATAATATGGCAACGATCTGAGATATAAATATTATTACAAGCAAATCCTTGTTCAATTAGTTGATTTCTTTCGACGATAAAAGCACGAGGATTTAATACAACTCCATGGGCAATTACACATTTTACATTTTCATCAAATACTCCGGAAGGAATACTACTTAATTTATACTTATGGTTATTGAAAACAATTGTATGACCAGCATTATTTCCTCCTTGATAACGAATTACAACCTCAGCTTTTTCAGACAAATAATTTGTGATTTTTCCTTTTCCTTCATCGCCCCATTGAGCACCTAATACTAATAATGTTTTTCCCATATTTACCACCCTAATCTTTTATATATATTATCGATATTTTTTAAATAATAGTGTAAGTCGAAACACTGATTAATTTCTTCTTCACTTAATACATTTATTACTTCAGTCTTTTTTAGTAATTCTAAAAATGAGATCTTCCTATTCATTGCTTCAAAAGCAATTGGTTGGATTAAATCATAGGCTTTTTCACGTGAATAACCATGATCAATTAATTCTTGTAAAACTCGTCCTGAAAATATTACATCATAAGTCAAATGAATATTTTCTAGCATCTTATCTTTGTTTACCACAAGTTTCTTACAAATATTGTTTAGTCGTTTCAACATATAATGAATCAATGAGATTGCATCAGGTAACATTATTCTTTCTGCTGATGAATGAGAAATATCTCTTTCATGCCATAAATTATTATTTTCTAAAGCAATAGAAGGATAACTTTTGACAACTCTTGCTAATCCACATATATTTTCACACCCTATTGGATTTCTTTTATGTGGCATAGCACTAGAGCCTTTTTGTCCACTTGCAAAGAATTCTTCTACCTCTTTAATTTCGCTTCTTGACAAGTGTCTAATCTCAGTAGCGATTTTTTCTAAAGTGGAAGCAATTAGTGCTAATGAAAAAATAAATCCAGAATGACGATCTCTTGATAAAACTTGCGTTGAAATATTTGAGTATGGAAGATTAAATTTTGTAGCGACAAATTCTTCTATCTCTATTGGAATATTAGCATAATTTCCAACTGCACCTGATAATTTTATTACTTCAATATTTTTTCTTTCTTCAAGAAAACGTTTATAATCGCGTTGTAATTCATCATACCATAATGCCCACTTTAACCCAAATGATGTTACTTCTGCATGAATACCATGTGTTCTACCAATAATTGGTTGATTCTTATAAAGCATTGCTTTTTCTTTTAGTGTTTCTAAAAAATCTTCGAGATCTTTTACTAAATATTCATTTGCTTCATGAAGAGTTAATGATTGCGCACTATCTACAACATCAGTACTTGTTAATGAATAGTGAACCCACTTTTTCTCTTCCCCAAGTTGCTCAGAAATTGATCTTGTAAAGGCGATAACATCGTGTTTAGTTATTTCTTCGAGTTCTTGAATTCGCTTTAGATTAATATGTGCTTTAGAAACAACATTTTTATAGTCTTCTAAAGGTATAATATTTAAATGAACATAAGCTTCGATTACTGCTTCTTCAATTTTTAAAAAGTTTTCAAATTTATGTTCATCATTAAAAATATCTTTCATTTCTTTTAATAAATAACGTTCTATCATTTGTTAATCACCTTCTTATTATTTAGACTATTTTGATATATTTAATTTCATCAATACACTAAATTATACTACAAATCGACAATAATTACAATCACATACTATAATTATCATAAACTAATATAAAAAACTATTTTCTTCTAACATAACGTTTATTTTTTATACTAGACTCTTTTTATTATATCGATATATTACTAAACCTAAGAAAGCAATTGAAGAGATAATTGTAATTATAATCATAATTGGATTAATTCTAACATTGATAATTACATTTCTTAAATCAGCAAGTGTGAAAACAGAAAAATATTTAATAAACACGACTGATTTAGACATTCCTGATAAAGTATGCAATAAATAACTACCAATAACTAATCCTAAACTAATTCCTAACATTTTTTTAGTTTTATTCAAAAATGTAGCAATAAACATGCAAACAAAGAAAACAACTAAAGCAGGTAAAAGAGGTGTAATGCTTAATAACAAATATTGTACAACATCAAATTCACCACTAACAGTTAATCCTAACAAATTAAATAATCCAATCACCATTACTAATCCAACTATATAAATTAAACCAGCGAAAGTTTTGCTTAAGACAATTTTAGTTCTACTTATTGGTAATGTACCTAAATACTCAATTGTCTTATCACTTTCTTCTTTTAAAATAATGTTAGAGCCTAAGATACCAGCATAACAGCCTACTATTAATAGAATAAAAACAAACCCTTCACTTTTTAACCAACCATAAGCAGTATCAATTGAGGAAATATCCATATTAAATGCTTTTAATAATTCTTCAGGAAACATTTGCATCATTTCATTTAAATTTCCCATTTCATCACTACTAATTATTGATGGATAAACAAGAAAAACAATTAAAAATAAAAAAATCGAAACGATTGCCCATATAAGAAAGCTTTTGAAGTTGACTTTTAGTTCTCTTAAAAACATATATTTATCCTCCTATTCATAATAATGAAGAAAAATATCTTCGATTGATGCTTGTTCAATATAAATATTTTCAATATCGTATTTCACAAGTTTCTTTAATAAATCATTTGCATTATCTGTGTTTTTAAATACAATCGTATTATCACTAGAACTAATAGTATCAATTCCTAAATCAGTAATTATTTTATTCGAATCTTTTGATGTGATTGTAATATATAAAAGATTCTTATCAATCAATTCTTTTACAGGTTCAACTTTTAATAATTGCCCATTTTTGATAATGCCAACGCGATCACAAATCTTTGATACTTCACTTAAAACATGTGTTGAATAAAAGATTGTAGTTCCTTTTTGTTTTTCTTCTAATAAAATATTGAAGAATTCTTTTTGAATGATTGGATCTAATCCACTTGTCGGCTCATCAAGAATAACAAATTCTGGGTTATGCATCAATGCAAGGACAATGCCTACTTTCTTTAAATTACCAAAAGACAATTCTTCTACTTTTTTTGTTTCATCAAGTTGTAATCTTTCTACGAGTTCTTTTCTTCTAATACTTAAATCTTCTTTAAAAATTTGTTCATGAAAATCAAGCATTTGTTTCACTGTTAAATCTTCGTAAACATGAACTTCACTAGGTAAATACCCTATTAATCTTTTTGATAGAATATCATTTTTTTCTAATGGCCTGCCATTAAATAAAACTTCTCCGCTTGTCTTGTTTACTAAGTTTAAGATTGAACGAATTGTTGTTGACTTTCCAGCACCATTTGGACCAATAAATCCAAAAATTTCTCCTTTAACTAAATCTAATGATAGATCAATAACCCCACGGATTTTCCCGTAATATTTAGTTAGATTTTTAATCTCAATAATGTTCATAAGCCTATCTCCGTTTATATTTAATACATATAATAAATTATAGTATCACATTTATTATATTATACTACTATTTAATTTTTAAATCAATTTTTATTCTCTATGCTTTTTATAGATATTGTGATAAAATATAGTAAAAAAGAAGGAAGTGATTATGATATGCTATTAGATAATGTTATTGAGTTAATTGGGAATACTCCTCTTGTTAATTTATCAAAAATAAATAAAGAGAATAATTCACATCTTTTCGCAAAAGTAGAAAAAAATAATTTATCTGGTTCAATTAAAGATCGTGCTTGCTTACAGATGATTGAGGATTTATTTAAAGAAAATAAAATAAAAGAAGGTAGTACAATCATTGAGCCTACTTCTGGCAATACTGGGATTGGTTTAGCTTGCTTATGCAATGCATACAACCTAAAATGTATCATCGTGATGCCAGAAAGTATGTCACTAGAAAGAAGAAAAATAATTCGTGATTATAATGCGACACTTGAATTAGTTAATGGTGGAATGAAAGAATGCAAAGAAAAAGCATTTGAATTAGCTAAAAAAATTCCTAATAGTATCATTATGGGACAATTTGATAATATCAATAATCCTATTGCTCATTACACTCATACCGCAAAAGAAATAGTTGCTGATTTACCAGATGTTGATGTAGTTATTGCAGGCATTGGGACAGGAGGAACTATTACAGGAATTGGAAGATTTATTAAAGATAACAACTTAAAAATTGAAGTAATCGGTGTTGAACCACAATCCTCTCCTTTAATTAGTAAAAATATTGCAGGAAAACATAAGATTCAAGGGATTGGCGCCAACTTTATTCCTAGCATTCTCGATCAAACAGTTATTGATAAAATTATTCTCGTAAGTGATGATGAAGCATTATCATCTGCAAAAGAATTAGTTAGAAAAGAAGGGTTATTTGTGGGAATTTCATCTGGAGCTAGCTTTGCTGCAGCAAAAAAATTATTGCAAAATCCTAACTATTTAAATAAAAAAATTGTAATGATTTTCCCAGATTCAGGAGAAAGATACACATGGAGTTAAAATCAATTAATTATAAAGATTTACCAAATAAAGAAAAAATCAATGAATTTGTTTCTCTTGTCAGAGACTTATTATTTCCTAATTATTTTCATTTAGTAAATGATAAAGATTTATTAGAAAAAGAATGTCACTTCTTTTTTCATAACTATATTAGTGAAGATTACGAAAAGGAACAGATATTTTTCAGTAAATTAGGTGTCATTTATAATTCATTACTAAATGATATTGAAATGACATATAATAGTGATCCTGCTTGCACATCTTTAGAAGAACCGCTTATTTCATATCCAGGAATTAATGCAATCATTATTTATCGAATTGCCCATATTCTTTATGAGTTAGATCTAAAGATAATAGCTAGATTAATTTCAGAAACTGCGCACTCTAAAACTGGTATTGACATTCATCCAGGAGCAACAATTGGTGATTATTTCTTTATTGATCATGGCACAGGTATAGTTATCGGAGAAACAACAGTCATTGGACATCATGTGAAAATATACCAAGGAGTAACACTTGGTGCACTATCATTAGGAAGAGGGCAAGGACTAAAAGGTTTAAAGCGTCATCCAACAATAGGCAATTATGTTACTATTTATTCTGGGGCTTCAATTCTTGGTGGCGAAACTTCAATTGGTGATAATACAATTATAGGTAGTAATGTTTTTATTACAAAATCGATTGAAAAGAACAAAAAAGTTATTAATAAAGAAGCAGAAATCATTATGATTGATAAAGATAATAAATAAAATACTTTATAACAAAGCTAATAAAAACACCTCAAAGCGAGGTGTTTTCTTATTATTATCCAAATAAAAACCTTTTGTGTATAGAACTGCAAAAAACAAGCAAACAGTTTATTATACCATGAACGATTAGTATTCCAAAGATACGAACTTTAACAATAATTTTATATATAAAAAGATATCAATTATCAACTATTTTTATCTTATAAGTTTTAAATAAAAATTCCAATAATTCCTAAGATTAATAAATGTAATGGATAATATATATAGAAAAACCACTTCATGATATTATTTATTAACTGATTTTCACTCTTTTTACCATTATAGAATATTAATGGAATAATAGCCATAATAACACCAAATTGTAACAAACCATAAGTTAAATCAAGGGCAAAAATATAAACTAGAGCATAAAGTGAAACATAAAACATTGACCAAATAATCTGCTTAATCGGATGATTACGATTGGAACCAATTGATAAAACTACTAAAGCACCAATCGAACTCCAATCAGCAGGAAAAGCAATTATCGCAAGGATAAACACTAATAATAACTTTTGATAATTTTTTAGTCTTGAAGAATCGTTAACAACAAGCATTAATAAACCAATAAAATAAGCCCATAATACACTTGCTTGGTTTAAAAATCTTGTTATTCCTTCTCCTGTCGCAAATGGAATAAGAGATAGCCACCCATACTCTTTAAAACTCATTGCTTGCATCATATAAGGAATATGAGAAATCAAAGAAAAAATGAAAATCCTGCTAATATACTTCTTTTTGTTTCTTGTATAATGATATCCTTCAGCTATGAAGAATGCCATAATTGGAAATGCAAGTCTTCCAATAAGATGAAGTATTATCGCAATTGTGGACTTATCGTAACCATCATATATTAGCCATGTTAGATGGTCAATTGTCATCGCGATAATTGCAATTAATTGTAAATGTATCTTATTTAGTTTGTGAATTTTTTGCATAATATTTTCCTCTATCATTAACAAAATTTAATGATTTTAAACGACATAAAACAGTCTATTTCGATATCAAAAAAAATAATTTTGATAAAAAATGGATCACCAGAACTAGTGATCCAAAACATTAACATAGAAATATGTTTATTTTTGATTATGAGTTCTTAGGATTCCTGATAATACAGACATTAATTCTTCTATTATAAATGGTTTAGCAATATGGTAATTCATTCTAGCATTATATGCCGCTTTTTTGTAAAAACTTTAAAAATGCATTTTAAAATTCTTAATAACTAATTTTGATAATTAATCTTTTCATTAACTAACAACGGATAACATACTAAAATATCACTTTCTAAATCTGCTTTATGCATGTCAACAGCATTTATTTGATGATTGTTATATGTAGTATAATAATAAACACCTTTTGTAGCGTTACAACAAGAGGTATAAATAGTAATTTCATATTTCTTTTCTTCTACTTCACAACAACCTCTTTGTTGATCAACAGAATTTAAAATATGAAAGAATTGACTAACACTATCTTCTTCAGTATCTTTAGAAATAGAATTCATCTTCACAAAAGCAACACGAACAAATCTTGATTGAGAAGATAAATCGCCTGGCAAGCCGATTCCCCCCATTCCCCGACTATAAGCTTTCAAATCTAAGTCCTTAGCAAAAGTATTAATTAGATTTTTTGAACTTAAGTGCTGATAATTATTAAGGTTGAACATTTGTTTTTCAAATGATGGATTATTAGTCAATACACCAACAGGATTATCATATATTTTAATTCCTTCAGCTACTGCTTCAACCGTTATTGCTTTATTAGCATCAGCAATAATCCAGTGTAATTGCGCAACTGGCAAGATTTCATTAAAAGGAGTATCTAATATGTTAATTTTCTTAATCTTTATTATTGCCTCTTCAACTGTTGCACATTGCGTTAAAATCCAAGGAATAAACTCAAATTGGGCAATATTATCTAATGTATCAGATAGTTTATTATTATATTTCGCATTACCTACAAAATTTAATCCTGCCATCCCTAAGCCTTTTTCATTTATAGCATCATAATATAATGGAAATTCTTTAACAACATAAGCCATTCCAATTAAGGCATAATGATTAGTTAAATCACAAGTATTTCGAAAACTAAAACAATAGTTTCGAGGCGTAATTGTAATCTGTTCTTGATATGAATATTCATAGTCTAAAGTTCTACCAAAATAAAAATCTTTAGTTTTATAAGTTGCGGCAGTGCACATTTCTAATTCCCCTTATTCTTTATTATAATTAATTCACTTTATATTCTCTTCTAATTTCTAATTTTTATACTATTTAATAATAAATTACTTAATTGATTGCTTGTAGCAACAATTACTCCACAATCACCTATTCTATATTCTTTTCCTTTTAAATTAGTTACAATTGCTTTTGCTTCTTTGCAAATAATAATCCCTGGGCAGATATCCCAAAGATTATCAGTCAGCACAACACAGCCATCAGTTCTTCCTAAAGCAACATTAGAAAAATCAATGCATGCAGCCCCAAACATTCTGATTTTCGAGATTAAAGGATAAAGATATTGAATTGAAGAATGTTGCAAAGTAGCTAATTCTTTATATTTATGTGAGTAATCACCAAAACTAACAATAGAGTTATTTAATTCTACTTCTTTTACAAAAACTCTTCTTTCATTAAGAAAACATCCTTGATTCTTAATTGCATAGATTACTTCCTGATAATTTGGTAAATAAATTACTCCTAAAACTATTTCACCATTTTCAATCAAAGAACATTGGACACCAAATAATTTTATATCTCTTGCCATATTACATGTTCCATCAATAGGATCGATTGTCCAAACTCTGCCAGTTATCCTTTCATCAAAGGATAATTCTTCTCCTACTATTAAATCATCAGGGTATCTATTATTAATGGCATCAGTTAATGTTTTTTCAATCTTTAAATCAATATCAGTAACTAAATCAAACTGCGATTTTTGGGAAATAATAAATTCCTTTGTAACCAATTTTTCATAAGATCTTTTTATTTCATTAATTATAAAGTTCTTTTCATCATTATAATTCATAATCTGTTCCTCATTATTCTTTATAAACCACAGTAAATTCTTCAAAAACGATAATCATATCTTCATCAAAAGAATAACCATTTTCGATACCATCCTTTTTAAAAAAAGCAGTATGCGCTTGTACCCACGATTGAAGATTATCATCTTCTCCTTCTAGTTTAATCAGTTCATAAGTCATATCCTTAAACTTATGCAAAGATACTTTCTTAGTCTCTATGATACATAATGGTTCCCCAAGCCATGAAGTAACAATAAACAAAGAACCTTCCTTAGGAAGTTCAACCGCATTTTTTTGATATGAAAGGAGGGCAGATGATGTAGCTTTCTTTTTTCCTGACAAAATTAAGAAAGCTAATGTTGTAGCGCTCTCTTTAGTCATTCCAAAATAACCGGCATCAAAATATGTAACCTCATTTCGAGAAGTCTTTCTTTTAAAGCTTTCAAAATAATTATCCAATATTTTTTTGAAGTCTTTAGAAGCAATTCGTTTTTGATTATACATATCTAACCATATTTCTTTTTCTTCCCGAGAAGTAAAAGTAATAATATTTTTATCACTATACTTATCTAATAAAGAAATAATCATAGGTCTTTTCTTTTCTTTAAATGTTTTAATAAAATCAATAAATTCAGGATCATTTTTTTCCTCAAGATATGATGGTAAATCTTCCCTTTTCGTGCCGCGACGTTTATTTTCTGCTTCAACACATAGTTCTATAGGCATATCTAAAAAGAATACAGTATCAGCATGCCGCAAACGCAGTTCTAATGTTCGTGAATAGTTCCCATCAATAATCCATTGATCTTTTGTTAAGATATTGTTTAATTCCTTATCAAATTGTTCATTTGATAAATGAGTCCAATTTTCCTTCCAATAAATACAATCTAAATAATACAATGGAATTGAAGTTAATTCATTTAATTGTCTTGCAAAATAAGATTTACCAGATCCAGAGCATCCAATAATAATTATCTTTTTTCCGATCATATATTTCACCAATATTCCTATTAATTATATCAAATGAAATAAACAATTTCAATTATTTATCTTCTTATTTAATTGCATAGATTTTTGTTTTTTATCTTGAGAATTTTCTATAAAATTGCTACAATATAATACGCATAAGGAGAAATTCATTATGGAAAAAGTAATTGTAGTAACTGGTGCTGCTAGTGGTATCGGTAGAGAGGTTGTAAAAAACCTATCAAAAGAATATATAATTTTAATTGCGGATTGCAATTTAGAAAAAATTGAAACAGCCGCAAATGAATTTAAAGAATTTGGTTATAATGTTATTCCTTTTGTCTTTGATGTCTCTAAACGTCAAGATGTAAAAGCATTAGCTAACAAAGCAAAATCGTTAGGAAATATTGAAAGAGTTATTCATTGTGCGGGAATTAGCGGGACAATGAATACTGTTGATAAAGTTATTAGAATTAATTCTTTAGGCACACTTTATATTAATCAAGAATTTTATAATGTAATGGAAAATGGTGTAATATGCGATATTGCCTCAAATTCTAGTTATATTCTTCCAAAAATTCTTTTACCTTCGAAAAGAACTTTTAAATTATCATTACAGAATGAAGAAAAATTCTTAAGAAGATGCGTTAAAAGATCTAAAATCTTTCATATTAAAGCCTTAAATGGTGATATGGCATATTTAATTAGTAAAACATTTATTCGCTGGTATGCACAAAAATGTGCTTATAAATATATTAGTACTAAAAACATTAGAATTTTCACTGTTAGCCCTGGGTATGTTAATACTCCGATGACTGTTGTAGAAAAAGGAAAACTATCTGATAATATGCTAAGTTACTGTGGATTACAAAGAGGTGCAGAACCTAAAGAAATTGCAGCCTTAATTTGCTCTTTATCAGATCCAAAATGTTCCTATCTTATTGGCAGTGATGTCTTATGTGATGGTGGATGCATTGATAACGGTTATGGAATTTTCTCTGTACTTAGTAAGTACAAAGATAAATCAAAAAATGAAAGATGGTAAATCATATGTTATCTTTTAATGACTTAACTTTAGAATTATGGATTAGCCAAATATCAGGTTTAATTGGTTTAATCATTATTGGATTATCATATTTATTTCCGAAAAAAAAGTATTTGCTTTTTGCTACAATTTCTTTTATTTTCTTTATCCTTGAAGCAGTTTTTGCCGGATTATATGCTAATCTCATTGGAACATCAACTTGTTTAATTAGAAATTTCTTAATGACATTCTTCTTATTAAAGAGGAATAAAGAATTACCAATGCCCATTGTTTTATCTTTATTAGGTATAATGTGGATTATAATCATCGCTTACATGGCTTTATCAAAAACATTTAATGTGTTTGATAATTACTTACCACCATTTTTAATTACCATTTCCACATTCACACAAAACAGTACAAATGAATATGTAGTAAAAATTGGAGCATTCTTTCACGAAATTGGCTTTTTAATTTACTATTCAATTTATAAACTTCCGCTTTCAATATTAAGACAAGTTATTTTAGTTGTTTCAGCTTTAATTGGAATTGTTCTGATAAGAAGGCATAAGAAAAAGAACGAAATACTCTTGAAAAATTGATCTATAAATAAATGCAACCGAAATGGTTGCATTTTTTCGTTTTTAAGTTAAATAGCTCTAATACTATCTACAGGTTTTTTCTTAGCTATGCTATAAACAGGCAAGAAAGTTGAAACTATTGAAACAATTATTGAGATTGTTACAATTAAGAGAATTGATGGAATTCCAAAAAATAAGATTTGCACACCTGATAAACCTTCTGCCATTGCACTATTAATTGCACCACTAACAATTGAACTAATAATAATTGAACTTACACAACAAATTGTCACAATGACTAGTGATTCACTAAAGAATATCTTAAAGACATCAATACTTCGCGCTCCAACTGCACGTAAAATACCGATTTCACGTTTCTTATTTGTTATCGAAACAGAAATGAAATTAAACAATAAAAGAGTTGCGAAAGTTGCTAAAACAATGCCTGCCCAGAAGAATACAGAAGATAATATATCAATCATAGCATTAACTGAATCTAATGAATTTGTTAACGGACTATTTATTGATAAGTATGAATCATCATCTTTTATCATTATAGCATCATTAATTAATTTACTGATATCTTCATATTTCTTAGTATTTGTAACTAAAGCACCACTATATATTGCTTCTTTATCAACTTGATAACTTGTTTTATAAGTTTCATAATTAATAGATTGATTATCTGAATAAATATTATATAGGTTATCACTCATGATAATTGAATAAACGTTAGCAAAAGTAAAACCAACAATTGAAGCACTATTTTTTACACTGGCAGTTGGTTGGTTAAGCTCTACATTAAACACTTGAAGAAGGTTCTTATTTTCAAAAAAAGAATAAACCTTTTTCCAAGCTTCTAATCTTTCTTTAGTTGTATAAACAGTAGGAACAAATTCTTCTCCAATTAACTCATATGTTATACCATAAGCAAATATATCTAAATATTCCTCAATTGATAATGTGTTTACCTCATTTTTTTCATCATAATTTGAACGATAAAATTCCTCTTGGAAATCTACAGCTTGTGAATATACATAACTTACAATATAATCTCTTAAGATACTAGTTGATAAAGCAATAGAGTCATCATTTTTACTATTTAATTTGTTTCCAAATAAATCATATAAATCAACTTCAGAAAACTTAGCAATACTATTCATTCCTTGTTCCATTTTTCCAATAGTTATAAAATCAATGATATTAATTCCAATGTCTAATTCATTTGATACAAAAATATCCTTATAAGTTTTGTAGAAATCATCACTAACAAGACATAATGAATAAATTCCATTTTTTCTTTCTTCTTCCCAATTAAAAATGTTTGGATTATATTGTTCACCAATATTCAATAAATCTTGATATTTTTGGAGAATTAAATCATTAACATCATATACACCACTTACTTTGAAATCAAAATTAATTCCAAAACGATTAATTACTATTGTTTTATTAACGATATCATTATAATCATTTAAGATAATAGAATTACCATTTCTATCTCTATATCCAAATGCTTTTATACTATCAAATAAGAAAGAAGAAATCATGATCTCATTATTATTTGTTGGATAGGTTCCATTTATAATTCTTTGTCTTAAAGAATTTGATAAATCGACATAGGCAAAGTTTTTAATCGCAGTTGAATAGTAAAATCCACTACCAGTATTAACATTTGTAATAGTGAAATTCGAATCAGATATATATTCACCTAGTTTATTATTTCTAGTAAAATCATAATAAAAAATTACATTATTACCATAATTTGTTTTTATTTCTTCTACATCACTGTTACTAAATAAAGTATTATAATAATAATCATAAGTATAAGTATAATCAAGAGAATTATAAGTCACTTCCATTTTATATCCTTTTGTTAATGGAATATAAGATATATCAGAGTTAATGATACTTTCAATTGCCACTTCTTTTGCATTATAAAAAGTCATTGTAGAAACAACACCTAATAAAACAAAGGAAACAATAGACAAAAGAATTGTAAATAATAATCTAATGGGTTTTAGTCGTAAACTGGATGTACCAATTCTAAAAGCATGTTTTAGTGGAAGTTTTGATTTAATCAAATTTGCATCATCTTTAGTATATTGTTTTAATAAATACTTCTCTTCATTTGTTTTTACAAAAGTCTCTTTTGCTCCATCAGTGCTGATATGATTTTGTTTTTTATAATCATTTATTTCTTTTTGATTATTAGAAATTAATATTTCGTTATCTGATGATTTTACAAAATCATTTAATAATCTTAAATCTTCATTGGTTAATTCAACTCCATTTTTGATGGAAATCGTATTATTATCAATCATTGTAATTGAACCGACTTGCCTAGATTTAACTAATGATTTCGAAATATCTGATATTACTTTACCATCTTTTAATTCAATAATTCGATCTCCATAGTATTCTGCAAATTCTCTATCATGTGAAACAACAATCACTAATTTCGTCTTTGATAATTTCTTTAATGTGTCTAACACTTGTTTGCCTGTATTAGAGTCTAGGGCACCAGTCGGTTCATCAGCCATGATTATTTCCGGACTTTTTATTAGGGCTCTCGCAATAGCAATTCTTTGTTTTTGGCCACCAGATAAAGTATTTGGCTTTCTTTTCGCAAATGATACTAAATCAACTTGCTCTAATAATTCGTTAATCTTTTTAATATCTTTTTGTTTTCCTTGTAATTCTAAAGCTAATCCAATATTATCTTCCACTGAGAATTCATTTAAGATATTATATTCTTGGAAGATAAAACCAATGTATGTATTACGATAACTATCAAAATCGCTACCTGAAAAAGTTTTTGAACTTCTACCCTTAACTATGATTTCTCCATCTGTTGGTGTATCTAGTCCACCACAAACATTTAGTAATGTTGATTTGCCAGAGCCTGATTTACCTAATAGGAAAACCATTCCTTTATCAGGAAACTTTAATGATACGTTATCTAAAGCTGTAGTAACAACATTTTTTGTTTGATAAATTTTTGTTAGATTCCTTATTTCAAGCATATTCTTTCCTTTCTAACTTTGTACTACTATTATTTTATCATACAATATTTCTTTTTCCTATAATAGATTTGTAAACTTCTAAATAAAAAGAAAGAAGCTTAGAAAACCCAAGCTTCAATTATCATTATTAATTTGTATACCAATTAGGAATATATTCTTTCATATCTTTATACCAAGATAATATATCTTTTGCATGCTTAAGCATAGTATTTATTTCTTTTTCCCCAAAAGCAACTGCCCAAGGTAATGATGAAAGAGCATTCGAACTTATGTATAATGCTAATAAACGCCAAAATTTATCTGGTACATTTTGGTTAAAGTATCCATCTACCATTCCTTTAGCAAACATTTTTGATGCTTGTACGCACCAAACGATGCGATTAAACTCTTCCCATGGATCACCAAAATCAAAACGATTAAAATCTATAATTACTAATTCTTTTTCTTTATTAATCATCATATTTCCTATATGATAATCACCATGTTGGAAGAAATTTGGACGATTATGCAATAAATGGCGATTTTCATTAATGTATTTAATAAATAGATTTCCTTTTTCATATTTAAGAGAACACTCTAAATATTTTTTTATTTTACAATCCACTTTTTGATTGAACTTAGTTTCCCAATTAGGAGTATCACTAGGAGCTTTGATTAGATGAATCTTTTTTAATTCTTTCCCCGCAATAATCCCATATTGATATTGTTCATCATCACTTAGCGTAGGAATATAATCTAAAGCATCAACACCATCAATCCATGATTGAATACTATAGACTCCCTCATCGCTCTTTCCTATTTCAATTGGTTTACACATTTTTACATTGTTTCGATCGCATTCACACATATACTTAAATTCATCTAACTTTTTATAATATTCTTCATTAGGTGAAACACGTAACAAATATTTTAAATTGTTTTCATCAGTAATACAATATTTTGTATCATTTGACCAACCTTTATTAATCTTTTCTTTTGATATAATATTCATAAGATTTCACCTTTAGTAAATAATTTAGAATAATAGATAAAAAATATTATGTTCCTGTGCTTTCGTATTTTCTAACACATTTTGACCAAATGATAACTGATATTGTACAAAAAATTAAACTTGCAATTAAGATAATTATCCCCATTAATAGTTCATTATAGTTTGCTTTAAATAAATTATCAAATGGAATAAAAATACACAAACCTAAGGGAATTACAAATAATAAAATGCATTGGATAACCTTTGGAAAAATTGTTAAGGGATACTTTGCATAATTAGAGAAGTTATAAACTATTTGTAATAATGGTCCACTTCTTTTAAAAATAAAAGCTAAACCAGCAATTAAGATTTTAAAAGAAGTAATAATTATTGCAGCACATAAAATTCCAACAACTAGTAATGTAACATTGGCAAAAGTTAGATTTACATCTAAATGCCTTCCACATATAATCATTAGAGCAATTGCGACAATGATTTCTCCAAATGCTTCCAATTGAATTTCGGAAGCAATAACTTGAAACAATAGGGGTACTGGTCTTAGCATCATATTATCTATTTTTCCTGTTTTTACTTCATGATAAGCAACAGTCCATAAACGATCAGTAAATAAATGATCAATTCCGACAGCTAAATTACTAATTCCAAAAAGGAATCCAATCTGGTATAAATTATAGCCATCAATACTAGGAACAGTATTAATTAGAATAAAGAGCGTTGCTAAAGCAAAACCTTGCGTTACCAAAAAAGCAATAAGACCAATAAATACATTAGCTTTATAAGTAAACTTACCAATCAAGGAATTTCTTGCATAGGCAAAATATAATTTTAAATACCTCATTTTTATCCTCCCGAAACTGTAAGTCTCTTTATGCAATGTTTAAATACAATATGGTTAATAGTTTCTAATACTATTACCCAAATAATAGCAATCACAACATAGATTAAAGCTAACTTGGAACTTAACTTACCCATCAAAGTTAGAATTGGTGTCGAGTTTAAAAAGGCAAAAGGCGTATATGAACATAAAACACCAAAGCTACCCATATAGGCTAAAGGTAACATTGATCCGGAAAAGAATCCTTGAACAGCATTTCTAAACATATTGATTCCAAACATGTGTTGAGTATAGAATGTCATTAAACCAACAAAGTAACTAATCGCATCATTAATTAAAGCGGCAAGAAATAGTAAAACAAAAAATATTAAACTATTAATAAGTAAGTTTAATGGTTCAAAAGCAACTAAATTAAAACCATAAAATATTACATAAACACAAACAAACATTGGAAGAATCAAAACAAAGAACTGTAAAAAGATTCTTCCTAAATATGTAAACAAATGTCTTAACCGATAACTAACAGGTTTAGTTAATGTATTAGCAATTGTTCCTTCTTGAATATCTACAAAGATATTCCAACTTGTATCTCCACCATTAACAACAAATGAAAAGATAAATGAAGTTAGCATATAAAGGACCATTTCATTAAAAGTAAATCCATTGATTACACTATTTAAACCATCAGGAGAATTACGATAAATTGCATGATACAAAAAAACAATAAAGAAAGCATCCACAAAAATTATAAACATCCACATGAAAGTTTCTGCTTTATATGTTAAGTCTCCTTTAATTCCTGCTTTTGAAAATGGAAGGTATAATTTAAAAAACTTAGATATTCTTTTCATTTTCTAAATATAACTCCTTAGTAATATCTTCTATTGAAATATCTTCAATTTTAAAATCTTTAACATGATAATTATTAATTAAGTATATTAAGACATCATCTAATTCCACTTCGTTTGATGAGAATTTAAGAACAATTGATTCATCAGTTTCTTCTATTTTCATTCCTTGAAATTTGCTTTCTAATAATTCATTATCTAGTGAAACATTTTTAGGTATAAAAATAGTTTTAGTATTCCCGAACTTATTTTTTATATTATGTAAAGTTCCATCATATAAAATCTTACCTTTATCAATGATAATAATACGATCACATAATTGTTCGATATCCTTCATATCATGAGTAGTTAGAATTACAGTGATATTATATTTTTTATTTAGTTCTTTAATTGCATTACGAATACGATCTTTTACTAAAACATCTAAACCAATTGTTGGTTCATCTAAAAAGACAATTTTAGGATTATGAATCAAAGCAGCAGCAAAATCTGCTCGCATTCTTTGGCCTAAAGATAATGTTCTTACATTTTGATTAATAAATTGCTTTAAATCTAAAAGCTCACATAAATAGTTAAATCTTTTTTCATAATCTTCATCACTTATTTCATAAATAGTTTTTAAGATCTTAAAAGTTTCAATTAATGGAATATCCCACCATAATTGAGTTTTTTGACCAAAAACAACACCAATATTACGATTAATCTTTTTCCTTGCTTTATCAAAAGTCATCCCATCAACTAAGACATTTCCACTTGTTGGATGAAGTATTCCACTCATCATTTTAATTGTTGTTGATTTTCCCGCTCCATTAGCACCAATATAACCGACAATTTCTCCTTGTTCAATATCGAAATTAATATTATCAACTGCTCTTATTTCTTCATATTTTCGTGAAAAAAGTGTTTTAATATTATCCCACACTCCTTCTCCTCTAATAGGTTTCTTAAATACTTTTGTTAAATTGTTAACACTAATAATTTTCATCTATTTATCTCCATATATAAATATTATTTATATTATTTTGCCAAATAAATGATTTTCTTACAATTATAAAATGTTAAATATCTTTATTCTTTATATGAATTTTAAAAACTTTTAAAAATTTTTAATATTCATTTCCTTACATTCTTTTTGTAAATACTTTGCAGTAATAGTATTACTCTTTAGTAATTCTTTAGGTGTACCCGTAAAAACTATTTCGCCACCTTTTGATCCTCCATCGGGACCTACATCAATAATATAATCTGCTAATTTCATCACATCAGTATTATGTTCAATTACAACAACTGTATTTCCTCGTTTTACTATTTTTTCAAATAATTCAATAAGTTTTTCATAGTGTTATTAAAAATTATTAATGTAATCAGATATTATTTAATAAAAGTATAAATATATTTGTTTTTTTTTGAAAAATTGCTTTAAAACTAAATCATTTTATTATATAATAAAATTAGATTATCTAATCTAATATAGAGGTGAAATATGTTTGAAACTATTATTATCATGACAATGGTTTTTGCTATTGTAATAAATGTAGTTATGTCAATTTTTGCTTTTAGATATAAAAATAAATATTCGCTGTTTTTAGGTCTTTCTTGTTGTTTTAATGCTTTAGTAGTTTCATTTTATCTACTTAGTATTATGTTTGAGTCTAAACTAATCACATCTATTTTTTCTAGTTTTTACTTTATTTTTATGGATTTGATGGTTCTATCATTATTCTTATTTATTTTTTCATTGTCAGAAGGAAAGAAAACAAAAAGATTCAACACAATCCTTTCATTGTTGTATATCTTTAGTACAATCGATATTATTCTATTATTAATAAACATATTTACTCCTATTGTTATTGATTATGAACTTAAATTTAATGTTTTTAGGATAGCTAGATTTAAATATGTTCCGAAATTTTTATTTGATCTTCATCTATTATATGTATATATGATTGTTGTTATGGTGTTAGTGACACTTATTAAGAAATCAATAAGTGTACCTAATCAATATAAGTCAAAATATTTAATTGTTGTTGTAGGAATAATCGTTTGTACATTTATCAATCTATTATTTTTATTGCTTCCACAAAAAATGACTGACCCTCACTTAGTTGCCGCTTTTAACATTGACTATGCTTTGTTTGGTTATTCAATTCTTGCAATGCTTTGTTATTATGCTGCTCTTTTATTCCCAGAAAAAGGAATGATTTATCGTTTAAAAAATGAAATATGTGATAGTTTAAATCAAGGACTAGTATTATTTGACTACAATGACCGAATGCTTCTTTACAATAAAAAAGCAGTTTCTTTTTTAGGTGAATATAATACTGTTTTAAAACCAGAATTAAATGAGTTCAGGAAAAAATGTGACTTGATGATTTCTGATGCAATTGATGATGAACCATTTTCAATTCAATGTTTCATTAAAAAAGATTCAGAAGTTTCAATTCCTTTGCGTTGTGACTATCGTTGTATTAAAGACAACGATAATCGAACTATTGGAAAATTATTTGTTTTTGCTGATGCCCAATTAGATACAGATCTATTAACTGGTTTCCACAATTGGGATTCGTTCAAAAAGTTTGCTTTAGATAATAAAAAGAATTTTCCTTGTAATACAAGTGTTGCCATCGTTGATATTAATAAATTAAATTTATATAATAGTATTCATGGCAAAAACGAAGGTGATAAGTTACTAAAAAGTCTTTCTTTAAAATTAAAAGAAAAGTTTTCTGTTAATTCTTACTATGTAAAAGGAAATAGTGCATCATTAATTGCTATTTGTTATAATAAAACAGAAGAAACTATTACGAAGCTTCTGTTAGAAGTTAAAGATGAATTTGAAGGATCAATTCAATTTTCTACTTCTTCAATAAAAGATGAAAATGAAACTATCATCGATGCAATTAAAAAAGCGTTTAATGGATTAAATGCAAAAAAGTTATTGGACAAAGAATCAAGCAAATCAGTATTGATATCTTCACTTGTAAAAACATTGCAAGCAAATGATGAAGATACAGAAGCCCATGTAAAAAGAACACAAGAAGCAGGCATAAAACTAGGTAAAAGACTTGGTTTATCTGATGTAGAATTATCTAATTTGTCACTTTTATGTATTCTCCATGATATTGGTAAAGTTGCAATTCCACTAGAAATATTGAATAAACCAGGAAAACTAACAGAAGAAGAATGGAAAATAATTAAATCGCATACAATTAAAGGTTATGAAATTGCGAAAAGTACATCAGAACTTGAAGGAATCGCAGAAATGATTAAATACCATCATGAAAGATGGGATGGTTTAGGTTATCCTGATGGATTAAGTCTCGAAACAATTCCTCTTCTTTCAAGAATTATTTCTGTAGTAGATGCCTATGATGCAATGATTAATAATCGTTCTTATCGAAAAGCAATGACAATTGAAGAAGCAAAAAGTGAAATCATTAAATGTTCAGGGACTCAATTTGACCCTAAAATTGCTTCTACATTTATTGAAATGATAAATGAAAATGCTATTGAAGAGGATAGAATACATCAAGCACATGTAATACATGTTGCTAATATTGGCGAAACCGAAGAAGTATCAAATGAGAATACTTTTACATATCCTGTGAAATATGCTAAATATATCTTAAACTCTGACAACATAATTATTGAAGTATCAAAAGAGTTTACTGAAATAACTGGATACACTAATGAAGATATTACAAATAATAAGATAAATCAAATTGATTTAATTCCAAAACCTGATCGAGGCCAGTATCTATGTACATTAAGCAAAGAATTGGCTAATAATCATATCGGGTTTCTAGAACATCGTTTACTTTGTAAAGATGGAACTATAAAATATGTTATATGTCTAGGTCGACAATATTTTGATTCTGCTGTTAAAGAAGAACGAAGTGAAATAATTATTACAAATAGTCTGGAAACATATGCGGCAAAAATACTTAATGTCGAGTCAGAAAAGAAATCACAAATAAGACTTAAGATATGGGAAGAAACTTATAGAAAAGATTCACTAACTGGTTTATTAACTCATTCGGCTTTTGAAAATGATGTGACAGAAAAATTATTAAAAAACAGTTTAGTAACTTTATTAATTATTGATATCGATTTCTTTAAAAAATATAATGATACTTATGGTCATAAAGCCGGTGATGAATTCCTGATCAAGATTTCGCAAACGATTGATGCAACGATCAATCAAAATGGTTTATCTTGTAGAATGGGAGGAGATGAATTCTCAATCGCTTTATTTGAAAAAGCATCAATAGATAGAATTAATCAAATATTTAATGAACTAAACATTACAGTCCAAGCTAATAAAGGATTTAGTATATCAATTGGTGTTGCTTATACATCTAATAAAATCAATTCTTTTAATGAATTATATGTAGCAGCTGACAAAGCTTTGTATAAAGCTAAAGAGAAAGGTAAAAATAGAATTTACATTTATAAAGAATCAGAATAAAAAGAGAGCGGTTTGCTCTCTTTTTTATTTTTTTGATGATTTTTAAAGAATATAAAAATAGATTCCAATAAATTGGAGAATAGCACCTAACAAAACAAAAAAATGCCAAATGAAATGTGCCCCTGCTGTCTTCTTAAAAGCCGCAAATGGAATCATCCCAATTGTATAAGCTAATCCTCCTCCGAGAATCCATAAAAATAGATTCAAGTCATTTTCTATCATAAATGGAAGAAAAATTAAACCACTCCAACCAATACAAAAATACAATGTAAAGTGGATCCATCTGTTTCTTCCAGGTCCAAATACTGATACCAGTGTAATGCCTAAGATAATAAATGCCCATTGGATGATAAAAAAAATTAATCCAGTCGGATAACCCCACATTTTTTCTTGCATGTAAACTAAATATATTGGAGTAAATGTCCCCCCAATTTGTAAATAAATAGATAAGTAATCAAATCTTCTAAATATTCTTTTTACTGTACTTTCTCTTTTAAATGAATGATATAAACAAGAAAATAACATTTGCAAGAAAAAACATAGTCCATAAACAATACTTACTATGACTCTCCATGAATCATTACTTTTTTTAAGCATCAAGAATAAGAATAATACGCCGATTAATGCACCAATTCCATGAGTAATTGCACTTCCTAGTTCCTCTAGCAAAGAACGCTTTGGCGGTTCATTTTTCATTTTGTTTGTTTTTCTTTTTTCAATTTTGATTTTGTTTTTTTCACTCTTTAAAGGTTCTTTTAAATTCATCTTTTTTAATTTGTAATCATATTTATTTTCTTCAAGATCTTTTTTTGCTTTTTTGTTAATTATAAGCTTTTTATCTTTATATTCTTTTTTTATTTCTTTAATTTCCTTTTTTAATTCCTTAACATTTTCTTTTTCCATAAAATGCCCCTTTTTTTATTTATATAAATAATAATTGAAAATAAACATAACTAAAAAAATTAAATCTCTTTTGCTATTAGCATTGCTACTTTAAAAGTCTCTTGTTGGAGATTACGTTCGCTATCTCCCCCTAGATTTGCTTTCTCCCAAGAATCACCATCTAATAAATCAGCCGGGAAAAAGAACGTATATAAATCTAGGCCATAGAAGTTAGATAATGCTTGTAATCCTGATGATTCCATTTCTACTGAAATACATCCTTCACTTCTTCTTTTATTTGCTTTATTCATTGTTTCCATATAAATAGCATCTGTAGTCCATGATTTACCAATTACATATGGTAATTTATATTTATCAAAAATATTTGCGATTTTCTTGTAATTTTTTATTGCAATATAATCGCTTGGTTGCATATAATGATATGATAGGCCCTCGTCACGATAAGATTCAAAGGGAACAATTAATTTTCCACTACATTTTTCTTTATCCAAGATTCCACAAGACCCATAAACAATAAATTTAGTAGGTCCAAAAGCATAATGGACTTCATACATAATAGTTGATGCTGGACTGGATCCAATGGGGCTCATATAAAATAGCATCTTTATGTTATCTTCTTCAAATAAATAAACATGTATTGGTCCATTTGCAGTGGCAACAAACCCTACTATTTCATATTTATAATTTTCTAGAAACATGTCAAGAACATGTTTAGAAAAAGACACAATACAAATATCAGCACATTCTTTTCTTTCAAGAATAAATGCACTGATATCAACTAAAGGCTTTGATTTATCATCAAATGAGTTAATGATACTCATTATATTACTCCTCTCTATTTTTTACTTTAAATCTAAATATTTATGAGACATTTCATGATTGTGTTGCTTAAAAAGAGTTAATGCATATTTTTTAATCTCGTAAATATTGTTTTGATCAATACCATTAAATTCTTTTTTGATCCGAACAGAAGCAATTGCATGACCATCATTAACTTTATTTTCATCTGCTACTGATATAAACTTATTTAAAAGTGATATATCATTAGAATAAATCAATTCTACAAGTTTTGCTCGATACTCCAATTCATCTTCCTTAATTCCTGGATATTGCTTCATATCAACAGTGTGTTGTGCTTCATGTTTCAAAAGGGAAATTGTAAATTTTTCGCTTTCAAAATCATAGCCATCTTCAATACAGTTAATTGTTCCATCAATAGATGCCCAGCCATTCGTACCAAATCTTCCGAAAGTTAAATATCTCATCCAACTACAAAAGATAAAACCTCTTAATATATTTACTGTATACATTGCACTCCCATTAGGTAGTTCTACATTATATCTTGTCGGAACAGTTTCCTTCCAAATATATGGTCCATAGTAACCTTGTGTCGAACCAAAAAGTGCATGATAACCATATTCCTCAAATATTAAAACCAATTTATTCTCAAGCTCTATTTCACTAATATCTGGTTTATTCAATAATTTTTTTAATTGCTCTATCAATTTATTATCAGCTTCTTCTTTTTTCATCCCACAATAAAAAATATCTCGATAATACACTTGATAAACTAATAAAATTTCATTAAGAAATTCAGGAATATCATATGTTAGATACTCACATTTTTCAAAAATTGCAATGTATGCGGGAAGAATATCTTTAAATTCTTGGTGCTTTTTCATATACTCAATGGCAGCTTTTACATCTCCATTGATAAAATAGTCTTGAATCTGCATATTAATATTGCTCCATTTCTAATTAGTTTTTTTTGCCACAATTAAATAGCGATGAATTGTTCCTTTAATTTCTCCATCATTATCAGTTTTCTCTTGCATTTTAAGCAGTTGATCAAAACATCTATCAACTGAGAAATCTAGAAACTCCCATTCAATAATACGCGCAAACCACACAAATGCACCCACATCATAAAACTTAATTGGTCGATATGCTTCTCCTTCTTCAATTATAGAAAATCCAGCATCAATAAACACTTTCATTTGGTCTTGTAAATTCAAATGAGAAAATGGTTTTATTGCATTAGGAAGTACCATTTCAATTAAATCACGATCATTATCTTCACCCACTTGTTGAGTAATAAATAATCCACCTTTTTTCAATAATCGATATAACTCCTTAGCATTGAATTCACCATGCCTATTAATAATAATGTCAAAGCTTTCATCCTTAAAAGGAATGTTTTTAGGATCATTACATTCTTTAAAATCAATTCCAAGTGGTAATAATTTTTCTTTACACAATTTCACATTTGGTAAATAACCTTCAGTAGCAGCAGTTTTCTCAAATGGATGATTTAATGATAATAAAAACTCACCACCACCAGTATCATAATCTAAGATATTCATTTGCTTTTTTAAATATTTTTTTATAATTTCTTCATAATTCCATGGTAAATCATTTTCTTCTTCATACCTCCCAGCTAGATATGAAAAATCCCATCCATGAATATGTGCTTTCTTTTCTTCCTTTAACCATTTCTCTTTTAATTCATTTTTCTTCATATTATTATATTTACTCAACTATTCCTCTTATTTATATTGAAAAAATTCTTGAACTAATAATCATATGCTATAGTCCAAGAAATTGTTTAGATAATAAATCATTTTTCATGAATTTCATTACAATGAGGACAAATTATAAATCCATCTTCATCAAGTTTGGTAATATTTCGATAATGCAAAGCTGCTTCTTTCTTGCGATAATAAAGCCACTTCTCATTTTTATACTTATTAATATATTTCTTGCCTGTCTTCTCACAAACCTCATCCACAATCAATGTTTTACAACTTTCGCATAGATATTTCGTTACATTATCTTCAGCAACTTTTTCGAGATGATATTGACAGAATGGACAATCATTTCGTTCAGTATCAGAATAGACCATTGATTTTAAAACTAATTGTTGAATACGTCTAAACGATTTAAATAATTTATTATTTATTCTATACATATTAACACCCCATACAATTAAGATGTTATTATATACTAAGTATATCATTTTTTTCAAAATAAATCTACTTTATTCGACACAAAATATAATACTCAGAGCGTTGACAAAGTATATTTGATCAATGCTTATTTTTATGGTAGGAAATAATTATACTTCTCAACACAATATAAACATTATAATGGGAGGAAACTATTAGATTTTCTATAAATTATGTATTCAAGTGGGAAAAATTAAAACTCACTTGTAAAGTATATAATATATTTATAGAATTATGGTAATTAATAGTTTATAAATATGGCAGCTTACATTTAATAAAAATGGCAATTAAAAGTTTATAAAAATAGTAATTTACTATTATTAGTTTATAGTTCTATTGACTATAAACTTTTTTTGTTATAATTTATCTATAAAACAGTAAAGGAGGTAAATTATATGCAAAACTGTTTTTATTATAATTCTAAATATTATGGAAAGGAGAGATTAAAGTTGAATATTAGTGAATATGCTAGAATGCTTGGCATCTCATGGATTACTGCTAAAAAGAAAATTGAAGGTACAGCACCTAAGAAAAGGCTAAAACGAAAATCGTTACTAGATGATTACGTTAACACCATTGATGAGAAAATAGATAAATATTGTTGTTCTGCTAAAAGTATTTATCTTTTTATTTTAAATCTTGGTTATAAAGGTTCTTATTCTACTGTTAAAAATTATGTAGCTAATCATAAAAGCGAAAGCATGAAAAAAGCATCTATTAGAGTATTATATACTCCTGGTTTACAGGCTCAAGTAGATTGGAAAGAAAGATTTCCTTTAACTACTAAATTTGGTGAAGTAATTGAATTTAATATTTTTTTATACGTATTATCATATTCAAAATATAAATATATCGAATTAACTTTGGATAGATCTCAAAATACTTTATTTAAATGTTTAATTAATGCTTTTAACTTTTGTAATGGTGTTCCTGAAGAAATATGGTTTGATAATATGAAGACTGTTGTTGATTACCATAATCCTAATAATGGAGAAGTAACATTCAATGAGAAGTTTTTGTTGTTTACTAATGAGTTTGGTTATAAACCAATAGCTTGTAGACCATATAGACCACAAACAAAAGGTATTATTGAAAATGTTGCTAAGGTGATGGATAGATTTAAAGTATACAATGATGAATTAGAATCTCTTGATGATATTATCAAAAGAATTAAAGAATTTAATATTGAATTGAATAATGAAATATCACAAGCTACTAACGAAAAGCCTACTTCATTATTTAAAAAGGAAAAAGAGTATTTAAAACCAGTAATTAACCAAAATATCTTAGATACTTATAAAGAATTGCAAACCAGAAAAGTATCAAAAGAATCAATGATTGAATATAAAGGTAATAAATACTCTCTACCAACTTTTTACGTTGGAAAAATTGTTGAGATTGATATCAAGGATAACAATCTATACATATATTATAACAAAAAGTACGTAAAACATCACGCAATATCAAATAAATTATATAATTATGATAAAAATGATTTTATTGAGATTTTAAAATCTGATGTTTATAAAAACAAATCATATGAAGAATTAGAAAAAATTGCGCATAGTAGATTAAAAGCATTTGATAACTTAGGAAAGAGAGACTAAGATTATGAAAGATTTAAGAAACAAGACTACAAGTGAAATTTGGACTATATTTAACGAATATAATGATTTCTTTACTAAATTAAATAAAGAAACTTATTATAATATGGCTAAATCAAATAAAATAATCAAAGATATAAAGAATAAACAAACTAATACTTATT
>JAEDHQ010000008.1 GCA_016296945.1 Bacilli bacterium
AAGGAAGGAAGAATTAATTACACAAAATAAAAAGTAAATAAGCCTTGACTTTTTTGATTAAATGTTGTATAATATATCAGGAAATAAAACTTACTATGGTTAGTAAAAAACTATGGCGGAAGGAGAAAAGAGACTATGAAAAAAGGTATTCATCCAAAGTATAACAAAATTACTGTTGTTTGTACTACTTGTGGAAACACATTTGAATCTGGTTCTACTTTAAAAGAATTACGTGTTGATACATGTTCTAAATGTCATCCATTCTATACTGGCGAACAAAAATTTGTTCAAGCAGCTGGTAGAGTAGAAAAATTCAATAAACGTCTAGAAAAGAAACAAGCTAAATAAGAATGAATGAAGTCGTAAGGAATTACGGCTTTTTTATTTGTATTTTTTATTATTGAAAATGTAAATAATGAAAATAAATAAAAGACTTTAAAATCACTTCAAAATTTAGTATAATATAAGCAATAAATAATATAAAAAAAAGAGGGATTTATTATGGATATGAATTTTAAAGAAGGGTTTATTGAAGTCATTTGTGGAAGTATGTTTGCAGGCAAGACTGAAGAATTATGTCGCCGTGTTCGTCGTATTCATTACGCAAAAAAAGATGTTATTGTTTTTAAACCAGTAATTGATAATCGCTATAGCAATAGTGAAGTTGTTTCCCATAATAATTCTAAAGTAAGTGCGATTGATGTGGCTGATTCTAAGGCTATTTATGAATATTTGAAAGATAAAAAGTTACCTTATGCAATTGCCATTGATGAAGTACAATTTTTTGATGAAGGAATTGTTGAATTATGCAATCATTATGCTGATTTAGGTGTGAGAGTGATTTGTGCAGGATTAGATAAAGATTTTCGGGGGGAACCTTTTGGAATAATGCCTGAATTATTATCTTATGCTGAATGTGTTACAAAACTTTATGCAATATGTCAGGTTTGTGGCAACTTAGCAACAAGGACACAAAGAATTATCAATGGTAAACCAGCTCACTATGATGATCCTATCATTTTAGTAGGTGCAGAAGAACAATACGAACCACGTTGTCGCCATTGTCATCAAGTTCCTCGTAATTAATAATTATGGATGATTATAAATATATAAAGTTAGCTTATAAAGAAGCGTTAAAAGCATATCAAAAAAATGAAGTTCCTGTTGGTTGTGTTGTAGTTAGAGATGGTGTTATACTTTCTAGAGCGCATAATCTCCGGGAAACAAAGAAATCCGCTATATCTCATGCTGAAGTTGAGGCAATTAATAAAGCTTGTAAGAAAACTAAAGAAAAATTTTTAGATGGTGCTACAATTTATATAACTCTAGAACCGTGCTTAATGTGTATGGGAGCAATTATCCAAGCTCGAATAAAAAGAATTGTTTATAGTGCAAATGAACCAAAGTTTGGAGCGATTGTTAGCATCGGAAATATTTTAAACGATTATAAATTAAATCATCATATAGAAGTTTCACAAGGCTTGATGGAAGAAGAAGTCGAATCATTAATGAAGAAGTTTTTTAAAGAACTTCGCGAATCAAAAATGATTAAATGACATTATTGTTTATTTATGTTTTTTTTCATAAATTATTTATTGAAAAAAATACATAAATAGTATATAATTATTAAGATCTATGTTTAGGTCTCTGTATCCAATACTAAGCAGTGAACCAGGTCAGGTCGTGACTGAAGCAGCCTTAAGCTTTCCTTAGTATGTGGGTATGGAGACTTAAGCATAGATCTTTTTTAAAGGTGAGTATATGGAAGAAAAAAATATAGTAAATAAAAACATTGAACTTGTGAAAGAGATCTTGAAAAATAAAGTGGTTGTTGCACCTTTAGCAGGATATACAAATCTAGCGTTTCGAAAAATTGTAAAAGAAATGGGGGCATCTTTAGTCTTTACAGAGATGGTCAGTGCTAAAGGTTTAATCTATGAGAATGATAAAACATTTGATTATTTAAAAACTATTTCTTCTGAACATCCGTTAGCAGTGCAAATCTTTGGCGGTGATATTAACGAAATGAAAGATGCAGCACAAATTGTTTTTAACCAAGGTTGTGCTGATATTTTGGATATTAATATGGGATGCCCTGTTAAAAAAGTACTAAAACAAGAAGCTGGAAGTAAGATGCTTTTAGATGTAAAAAAAATATATCAAATGGTAAAGGCAATTGTGGAAATATCTCCAATTCCAGTCAGTTGTAAAATTAGAGCAGGATGGGATCACCAAAGTATTAACTGTGTGGAAGTTGCAAAAGCAATTGAAAAAGCTGGTGCTTCCATGATTACAATTCATGGGCGGACAAGAAGTGATATGTATGGTGGGAAAGTAAATCTAGATTTTATTAAGATGGTAAAAGAAGCTGTTAATATACCTGTAATTGGTAATGGTGACATTCGTTCAATTTCTGATGCAAAAAAAATGCTTGAATATACAAAAGTAGATGCGATTATGATAGGTAGAGGATCTTTAGGAGATCCTTGGTTAATCAGAGATTTAGCTGATTATTTTAAAGGTTTAAAAATCAAAGAAAAGCCAACAATTGAGGAAAGAGTGGAAATGATGAAATATCATTTTGAAGAATTAAAAAAAATTAAAGCAGAATACATTGCTATTTTAGAAATGCGCTCTTTGGCTGCTTGGTATGTTCGCACTGTTCCCAATAACAAAGCTTTCAAATTAGCTTTAAATAAGGTCAATACATCGCAAGAATTTTATCAATTATTAGAGACTTTAAAAAATTAAGAAATAAAAATATATTAATTTTAGGTGAAAAAATGAAAACAAAAACAATGCAAATTAAAGATAATAAACTGTATCTTGGATCATTTTCATTAGAAGAATTAGCCGATAAATTCGGTACTCCTTTGTATGTATATGATGAAGTGCATATGCGAAATAAAATTAGTCGTTATGTTAATAACTTCAAAGATGATAAATATGATTGTAAAATCGTTTATGCCACAAAAGCTTTTCTAGCACCATATTTAGTTCAAATTTTAAAAGAATATGGAGTTTATGCAGATGCAGTGAGTGGTGGAGATTTATATTTACTAGAGCAATCAGGATATCCGATGAATATGGTAGTCCTTCATGGTAATAACAAGTCGATAGCAGAATTAGAAATGGCAATAGAGAAGGGCGTTGGATATATTGTTGTTGATAATGTCAGTGAATTACAAGATTTAATCGAATTAACAAATAAGAGAAAAACATTAGTAAAAACATTATTTAGAGTCAATCCGGGAGTTGAGGCTCATACTCATACTTTTATTCAAACATCATTATTAGATTCTAAATTTGGAGAATCAATTTTTGATTTATCTACAATTGATCAGATTATGATGTTATATAAAAATAGTCAATATGTCACTTTAGATGGCTTTCATGCTCATATCGGTAGTCAAATTTCTGACGGAAAATCATTTGTAAAATTAGTAGAAGTGATGGCTAAGTTTATTAAAGAAGTAGAAGATAAATATCAAATGAAGATGAGTACCCTTGATTTGGGTGGTGGCTTTGGAATTAAATATCTTGATGATGATAAGGAAATAAACGTAGAAGAAGCTGTTAAATTAATATTAGATGCTGTTCATCAAGAATTTAATGGATTAGGATTAAGCATTAAAAACTTAATGATTGAACCAGGAAGAAGCATTGTTGGTGATTCGGGAATTACAATTTATCGTACGCATCGCATCAAACATACTTATGCTGGCGTTGAATATGCTTTTATTGATGGTGGTATGCCAGATAACATCCGTCCTTCACTATATCAAGCAAAATATACTGTTATTAATGCAAGTCGTGTTGAGGGAGAAAAGAATGTATATAATATTGCTGGTAAATGCTGTGAAAGTGGAGATATGATTGCAAAAGGCGTTGAAATAACAAAGCCATTATGTGATGATATTTTGTGTGTTTTTTCCACAGGAGCTTATTGTTATTCAATGTCAATGAATTACAATGGCTTGACAAGACCAGGAGTTATTTTTGTTAATGAAGATAAAATAACTGAAGCAATTAGAAAAGAAACATATGAGGAGTTAGTAAAGACTTGTAATTTCAAGTTTTGAAATAATTAATTATGGAAAGTATAAATAAGAAAGATAATATTAAAATATTTGATACACATAGTGATATGCTCTATGACCTTGCTCGTCGCAAAAAGGCGGGAGTTGAAAATCGTTTCGATTTTCATGTCAATCAGTTGAAGAATAGTGTTATTAAAGCGGCTGTTTGGACAATGTATTCACCAGATGATTTTGATCTAATCGAAGATTTAGAGATAGCTTTAAAGGAAATAGATTTTAAGAAGTTACCTGATTTTAAAGTAATTTTAGGATTAGAAGGATTACGCAATTTAAAAGAAGTTAGTGATATTGATAAGTTATATGCAATGGGTTTCCGTCATGCAATGGTTACATGGAATGAAGAGAATAAATACGCAACTGGTGCTAAGGCCGATAAAGATCATGGAATTACTGCTGATGGAATTAAACTATATAAACGAATGGAAGAACTAGGAATGATAATTGACCTTGCTCATTTAAACGAAAAAAGTTTTTATCAAGCTTTAGAAGTAGTAAATAAAAAGATCATTTATTCACATGGCTGTGTTAAAAAACTATGTGATCATGTTCGTAATGTAACTGATGATCAAATGCGAGCTTTGAAAAAAGTTGATGGCTTATTAGGCTTAACATTAGCTAATAACTTTGTTAGTAGTAACAAAGAAGAACAAGATTTAGAACATTTTTTAAATCATTTAGATGCTGCAGTCGAGATTATGAGCGTTGATAATGTTTGCTTTGGCTTTGACTTTATGGATTATTTAGTAGAATTCCCTAATTCAAATATTCAAGATGTTAGCGATGCTACTTTAGCTTATCGAATTATTGAAGGAATGAGAAAACGAGGATATAGTGAAGAAGATATTCAAAAAATTTGCTATGATAATTTCTATTCTCGTTACCAAGACTGTATTTTTAATAAATAGATTTAAATTTTTTTAAAAAGAAAAGCAAAAAAATATAAAAGGTGAAAATATGGATAGAGTAAAAGGATTAGATGATTTATTAAATGAAGCAGTTAAAAATGGTGTATTTCCTGGAGCAAATTATGTCATAGTTTCTAAATATGGAAAGTATATGAACTCTTTTGGCAAGAAGGCCTTAATCCCTAATGAAGAAGATAATTCAATCGAAACATTATATGATATGGCTTCTTGTACAAAAGTATTGTCTACTACATCATGTATTATGAAATTATTAGAAATGGGAAAATTAAGATTATATGATTCAGTTAGTCAATATATTCCTCAGTTTATTCATAAAGATATATTAATTTGGGATTTACTAACTCATAGTTCAGGGTTACCAGCTGATGTTCATCGTGCTGCAAGATTAAAAAGCAAAGAAGAATTACTAGAAAAGATATTTAATGTGGAATTAAAATATGAGCGCTTAACAAATGTTGTATATTCAGATATTGGTTTTATTCTTTTAGGATTGATTGTGGAAAAGGTAAGTGGAATGGCACTAGATGAATTCGCGAAGAAATTTGTTTTTGATCCATTAGAAATGTTTAATACAGGCTTTAATAGAATTAAACCTGATATGGATGTAGATATTATGAAGTATGCTCCAACTGAAAAACGCTCTGACGAAATTGTTAATGAGATTTTACGAGGTAAAGTACATGATGAAAAAGCCTATATTATGGGAGGCGTTGCTGGTCATGCAGGTTTATTTAGTTGTGTTGAAGATATTAGTCATTATATTGAAATGATTTTAAATGATGGGGTTTATAATGGTAAACAGTTTTTCTCGAAAGCAACAATTGATTTATTGTTTACTCCACAGGTAAGAGTACCAAAAGGCGTTAGCCTTGATTGTACGCAACGTGGTTTAGGTTGGATTGTAAAAGGAGATTTTTGTGGGGCGGGAGATCTAGCGAGCCCAGAGACAATTCATCATACTGGATTTACTGGTACTAATGTTTGTATTGATAGAATCAATAAAGTTGGTTTTTCGATTCTATCTAATCGAGTTCATCCAAGTCGTTCTAATACTCTATTAATTCCTTTACGAGCAAGACTTGGAAATTATATTATAGCTAATTTTGGAGGACGTAATGAATACTAATTTACAATATACTAATTTTAAAGAATCAATGATCCCTGCCTTAGTAGAGTTATGGAATCATGATGTTTATCAATCAGAAATTTATGCTGAATTTAGTGAAGAAGATTTTAAGAACCGTTTTTTAAATAATCCTAATTATGATGAAAACGGCACCGTTGCAGTTTTAGATGGCGAAAAGCTTGTTGGTTTTGGATGTGCTGCCTATCATAAAAATAGTGATCCTAGCACTTCTTGTGGTTTTATTACTTGCTTAGTAGTAGCAAAAGAATATCGTCGTCAAGGAATCGGTTCAAAAATTCTATCTTTATTAGAAGAATACATTAAAGCAAGTGGACGTAGTGTAATCCGTAACTATTTTGGAGCACCAATGAATTTAAAATGGTATGTTCCAGGTTATGATAAACATGAGCATGCAGGCGCTCCAGCAGTTCCTTATAATACATCATATTATTTTTTACTACTTGCTAATGGATATAATGTTAATGGACAACATGATGGTTTTCATGTAGACTTAACTAAGTTTAAGATGCCACAACCTGTTATTGATAAAATAAAAGAAAATGAAAAAGATGGCTATACAATTACAATTTATGATGAAAAATTGCATCATGGATTTGATGAAATGTTTGATGCATTACAAAATGAAGGTTTTAGAAATGCTGTCCATAATGTTTTAGCAACTCCAAATCATGATCCATTATTAATCTGTCAAAAGGATGGAGAAATCTTAGGATTTACTGGTCCAATTAGAACAGAACCAAGTGGAAGAGCATATCTAGCCGGAGTTGCAATTCATCCAAAAGCACAAAAACGTGGTTTGGGAAAAACAATGTTTTGCACATTATGCCAAAAATCAAAAGAAAATGGCGCAAAATTTATGACATTATTTACAGGATCAGATAATCGTGCTCGTAATATTTATTTATATGCGGGCTTGAGAATTGCTCAATCATTTGTAGTAATGAGAAAAGAATTAAAATAAAAAATAAGGATTATTGATAATGAAGAAGTTATCCCAAGGAGCAACAATCGGAATAATAAACCCAGCTTTTAAAAATCCCAATGATGCATTAGAAAAATATGATTATATGGTTAAATACTTAGAAGGTTTGGGGTATAAATTGAAATTCGGAAAAACTTTTTTTGCTGAAGAAGGATACTTAGCTGGAAGTGATGATTTACGTGCTAAAGATCTTGAAGAAATGTTTCTAGATAAGGAAGTTGAAGCAATTATTTGCATGCGTGGTGGTTACGGATGCTCAAGAATGGTTGATAAAATTAATTTCGATATTATTAAAAGTAATCCGAAAATATTGTGTGGGTTTAGCGATGTTACTGTTTTACTTAATAACATCTATAAACATGCTAAGATTCCATCCTTACATGGATTAGTAGGAATCTATTTAGGGCATAAAAAATGTAATGAAGATACTAATCAATATTTCTGGGATGCTTTTAATAAGCAACAGTTAGGTCGTATCTTAAAGAATCCAAAGGAAGTCGAATCACATACTTTAGTTAGTGGTTGCGCTGAAGGAGTATTAGTAGGTGGCAATTTAAGTTTACTTGCTACACTTTGTGGAACAGACTATGAAGTTGATTTTACTGATAAGATTGTTTTTATTGAGGAAGTAACAGAAGAACCATATCAAATAGACCGTTATTTATCAAGCCTCCGTTTGCGTGGAATGCTTAATAAAGCAAAAGGATTTATTTTTGGATATTTTACTGATTGTAACCCTAGTGAAAGCAAAAAAGATGGGCAAACTGTTGAAAGCTTAATTAAAGAATATTTTGGTTCTTTAGGTAAACCTGTTATTACAGGATTTGCTTGTGGACATGATTTTCCATTTATTACATTACCAATAGGTGTGAAAGTTAAAATGGATGCAGATAATAAAACTATTGAAATATTGGAGGAAATTTATGAAACTAATACCAATTAAAATATTTGATCGAGATGGAAATGTAAAATACTTCGGTACAGATGAAGATGTATTGATTCCAGATACATATGAGGAAAAAGACGAAGAACTTCGTGGTGTGTGGGTTTCTACTGTGGCAAATATTGATGTTCCCGTAATGAAACTTGATGATAATGGTAAGGTAACTAATGAAGAAATATCAAAGTATAAAGACTACTTATTAAGTATTATTAAAAAAGTAAAAGAATATCATTTAAATACGGTCATCTTTCAAGTGCGTCCAGTTAATGATGCGTTATATGAATCTAAAATGAATCCATGGAGTAGTGTTTTAACTGGTGTAGAAGGATTGTATCCGGGATTTGATCCATTTGGCTTCTTTGTGGAAGAAGCAAAAAAAGAAAATATTTCTGTCCATGCTTGGATTAATCCATATCGTGCTGGCCGTGTTGATATTTTTTCTATTATGAAAGATGATCGCCCAATGACAAAAGAAGAATGGATTGCTACACTAGCTCCTAATAACTTTGCAAGAGTTCATCCAGAATGTACAATCTTAACAAAACAAAACAAGTTATTACTAGACCCTGCTAATGAAATGGTTAGAGAATTTGTTAGTGATTCAATAGTTGAAATAGCTTCAAAATATGATATTAAAGCTGTTCATATAGATGATTATTTTTATCCATATGAGTATATTAATGATGAACTTGAAGAAGAAAAAGCAAAAGATTCAGGATTTGATAAAATCAGCGATTTTCGAAGACATAATGTTGATTTAATGATAGAATTAATTCACAATAAATTAAGTAAATTACCAAGAAAGGTAGAGTTTGGAATTTCTCCATTTGGTATTTATCGTACTGATAGCAAGTACTTTAATGAAGATGATAAAGATAATGAAAAAGCTTGGGAATTAGGTTCAAATAATGCTGCTGGTTGTACTACTAACTATGCAAATCTTTATGCTGATGTTTTTAAATGGATGGATGAGGGTTGGATTGACTATGTTGTTCCACAAGATTATTTTGATTTAGAAAATAGTAAAATCGATGAAGATGGAAATACAAAATGTCTTGTAAAATATGCTGACTTAGTTAAATGGTGGAGTTGGGCAGCTAAAGTAACTAACTGTAAATTATACATTGGCCAAGCACTTTATCGTGTTGGTAGTGAAGGGCTATGGAATAATCCTGAAGAAATCCCTAATCAATTAAAGTATAATAATTTGTATCATAATGTTTCTGGTACAGTCTTTTTCACATATAAAGATTTTACGAATAATGAGCGAGAAGTACTAGTTAAAACAAGAGATATTCTAAAAACAATGTGGACAAAAGATGTTAAAGATAAATAGATATTTTTAAATTAAAGGTTGGGTTTACCCAACTTTTTTAATACATAGAAATAAAAATATATAGGAAATTTTCAATAAAAAATAATAATAAAAAAAGACAAAAAAATCAAAAAAAATAAAAATGAGTTAATACTTTTTTAAAATTCCTTGATAAATTGAGCCTTGTATGTTATAATAAGCAATATAAGAGGATTTTCCGATATTATCAAGAATCATCGAAAAATTTGTAAAAAAATAGTACTAGGAGATTGAAATGAGAAATATTCTTTCCAATGTATCATCTTATTGTTTTAATGGCTCAGGAATGTTTAAGATTCCAAAGCAATTTAATGTTTTTTTTAAATCAGAAAAAGTAAACGCTTTTATTTTTTTTAAAAAAGATTATAAAATCGTTGAAAATGAAAACGAAGCAAATCTAAAATTAATTCAAGATTTAAGTTTACCAAATGAAGGATACAAAATAGTTATTAATGATGAATTTATCGAAATCAACTATCATAAAGATTGTGGAGCTTTCTATGGATTATTGACATTAGATGAGTTGCTTGTCGGTAATGAAATAAAAAAATATATGATTTTTGATCAACCAGCAATTAAAACTCGTGGCTTAATGTTAGATATCAGTCGCAATAAAGTACCAAAGATTGAGACAATCAAATATTTAATTGATATGATGGCAAAACTTAAAATGAATCATTTAGAATTATATGTAGAAGGTTTTTCTTTTGAATACAAGAGTTTCAGTAAATATTTAGAAGAAGAAGGTTATATAACTCTTGATGAATACAAAGAATTGGAAAGTTATGCCAATCAAAGATTTATTGATTTTGTGCCAAATCAAAATGGCTTTGGGCATATGGGAGATTGGTTACAAAAAGATGAATTTAAAGACTTAGCAGTTTGCCCAGATGGAATCTTTTTATGGGGTCGTCATCGCACACCAACCACTTTAAATCCATTAGACCAACGTTCATTAGAATTAGTTAAAAAAATGTATGCTGATATGATTCCTCATACGAAGTCAAAATATTTTAATATGAATTTTGATGAACCATTTGAATTAGGTCATGGTAAAACTGAAGGAATGAATGTTCAAGATATATACCTAGACTTTACATTAAAGGCATATGACGAAGTGAAAAAATATCAAAAAATTCCAATGATGTGGGGAGATGTTTTAGTTAAACACCCTGATTCATGGAATCGAATTCCAAAAGATGTGATTTTTATTGATTGGGGTTATGATGCTGGATACTCATTTGCAAAGCATGCAAAAGGTTTACACGAACAAGGAGTTCAATTTATGTGTGCTCCAGGAACATGCTCATGGTCAAGTTTTTTTGGAAGATATTTAGATTGGTATGAAAATATTAAAAATGCATGTGATGCTGTCTATGATTATGATGGACTTGGAGTTATTTTAACTGATTGGGGTGATTTTGGCCATCTTCAATTCTTGCCAATAAGTTATGCACCGATAGTTTATATGGGATTATATTCATGGAGTCATAAAGAAGGAACTATTTTAAAAGTAAGAGATTACTTAAATGATGAAATATTTAAGGATTCGAATAAAGTGATTGGTGATTTGTTATTAGACCTAGGCCATTATTCAAGATATGATTCGGAATATTCAGGAAATGGAAGCAAAACATTCTATACATTCATGTGGGCTTCTTGTGCAATTCCTGATACTAGAAATAAAGATATTAGCCCAATTACTTACTTTAAGGGTAAAATGGGAACTACTTTTATGAAGTATCCGAAGTTTAGAATTATGAGAAAGTTTTTGAATTTAAAACTAGATGAAATTGATTTTATCAAAATGGATAATGATTTATTAGCAATTGAAGAAATCATCCAAACTGTAAAAATGTTGAAAATGATTCATAAATTAAGTTTAGCATATAACGAGGAAGTTGATCTTGATTTAAGAATTAGATATATGACTGAAGTCGTTAATTCAAGAGAATCTTTTATTAACGAACAAAAGAGATTGTGGCTTGCAAGAAATAAATCTGGTGGATTACAATCAAGTATTAAACACATTGAAAGTTTTATGGACTTTGCTTCAGAAACTTTAAAATATTTGAACGATAGAGGAGACAACTATGAAGAAATCAAAAATTAATTCTAAAATTGCAAAAAAAGTTGTTTTATATGGGCTTCTTGCACTTTTAGTATTCTTCTTGGGTTATAGTATTGTTACCAGTTACACTGTTAAGAATCATATAACTACAAATTCTACAGAATTAAGTGATGAGATTCCAGTAGGAGAATATTTAAAATATATTAAAAATCTTGAAGAATTATACATTAAACACGATACTGATGACATTGATTCAGTAGACTTATATGATGGTAGTTCTAATAGTAATATTTACTTACAAAGATTAGAAGGATTGAAAAATACTAATACTTCAATCATTGAAATCGATGGAAATGATGGAGTAGTAGTTGATGACATCAATACAGAAGCAGTGCAAGGATGGCCTGTACCTAATACTTTGGATTATGAAAAATATGCTCAATATTTAAATGGAGATACAGGTTATTATACTTCTGAAAATGGAACAATTACATATACTACAAATCAAGTAGAAAAAACAGGTTTATATTATTTGCGTGTTTCATATTTCATTCCTGCTGGTAAGGGTTCTAATGTTCAAAGAAGTTTATTGATTAATGGAAAAACATTGTTTTCTGATTTAGCAAGTTTAACATTCTATCGTTTATATACAGATGCTGAGTCTGAACGTCAAGAAGGTAAATATTTTATCGAAGATATTTATGGTAATGATATTAAGCCTAGTCAAGCAGAAGTATTTGAATATCGTCAAACATTTATTAAAGATGAAACTGGATATGTTACAGAACCTTACTTAATATATTTAAAAGGTGCTGATGGTGGTGAGGCTGTGACAAACACTATTTCATTTAAGGGTATTAGAGATTGTTTGGTTATTACAAAAATTGAAATTTGTCCTACAAGTGAATATCAAATGCCTACTTATCAAGAATATTATGATAATTTAGTTAGCCAAACTGGAAAGACAAAAGATAGTGTGACTAATGTGTTAGAAAAAATTGAAGTAGAAGATCCAACTGTTCGTGTTTCTTCATCTCCAACATTATATCCTATTGCTGACCGTACAAATGCTACTAATTATCCAAGTGATCCTGTAAAGACAAAATATAATGCAGTAGGTGGATCAAAATGGTCTACTCCTGGTGAATATATTGGTTGGAAAGTTAATGCGCCGGAATCTGGTTTTTATCGTGTTGCATTTAGAGCAAAACAAGATTTATCTCGTGGTTTATTTACTACAAGAAAATTATTAATTGATGGTTTACAACCATTTAATGAAGCGGCTAATGCTCGTTTCTATTATAACTCTGAATATAACATTGTGACAATTGGTAATAGTGAAGGTGAAGCATATTATATATATCTTGAACAAGGAGAACATGTTATTGCTTTACAAGCTTCTTTAGGCGAATATGGTAGTGCAATTAGTGAAGTTCAAGAAGTAATCAACGACTTAAATGCTTTATATTTAAAGATCATTGCTATTACAACTGCTAACCCTGATGATTATGCTGATTATAAATTATATGGTGAAAACAACAGATTAAATTCATCTGATCCAGAATATATGCAAAAGATTTTTTCTAAGGCTGCTATTGCTTTAAATGAAGTTTCAAAATATATTACAGAACTTACTGGTGAAAAGAGTAGTTTAAATAATACGTTAGATAAACTAGTATTACAAATCGGTGGAGTTGTTGATGCTAATGGAGATGGTGTTGCTGAAGATGTTAAAGGTTTTGCTACAAATCCTCGTAATGTAACAAAAGAATTAGCAACATTTAAGTCTAACCTTTCATCATTAGGTACATGGATTTTAGATATCAAAAATCAATCATTGACTATCGAATCAATGTTCTTATATACAGAAGATATGACTGATGAACTTCCAAGAGCAAATGATAATTTCTTCCAAGGATTATGGTTTAAAACTAGTGGATTTGTTCAATCTTTCTGGTTTGATTATGAATCAATTGGGGTAACTCAAAAAGAAGGATTTGATCGTGAAATCGAAGTTTGGTTCTTAACAAGTGCTGATTCAGGTCGTGAACAAGCTAACGTTGTTAAGAGTTTGATTGACCAAAACTTTATATATGATAAAACAAACTATAAAGATTATGAATGTAATGTAATCTTAAAGATTTTAGCTCCTGGTGTATTATTACCGGCAACACTTGCTGGAACAGGACCTGACGTTGCAATTAACGTTGATGGTGGTTTACCTGTTAATTATGCATTGCGTGGTGCTATATATAATTTAAAAACATTTGATGACTATGATGAAGTCATAGCAGATAGATTTACTTCACAACAAATGATTCCGTTCGAATTTAATGGTGGTGTATATGGTCTACCTAATACAGTATCATATTTAGTAATGTTCTATCGTACAGATATTTTTGATGAAAATGGTTGGGAAGTTCCAAAAACTTGGGATGATGTTATTAACTTAGTAACTGAATTACAAGTATCTAACTTAGATTTCTATCTTCCATTAGAAGGTGCTGGTTCTCAAATATATGCTACAATTCTTTATCAAATGGGTGGAAGATTCTATACAGATAATTATACTGCCTGTGATTTCTCTACAGAAGTTGCTAAGAAAGCATTTGAACAATGGGTTAGCTACTTTAGTGATTACAGTTTTGAATTAGCTGCAAACTTCTCTAACCGTTTCCGTAGTGGAGAAATGCCAATTGGTATCTCAAGTTTTACGCTTTACAATACATTAGCTGTATTTGCTCCTGATATTGCTGGTAAATGGGATTTTGCTCCTATTCCTGGTACAGTTCGTGAAGATGGAACAGTTGATAATCGTGGAGCGATTGCTTCGACTGCTTCTGTTATTTTAGGTAACACTTCAGATCCAGAATCTTCATGGGCATTCTTAAAATTCTGGACTGAAACAAATACACAAATTTCATTTGCAAATGAAATTGAATCTATTTTAGGTAGTGGTGCTCGTCATAACACAGCAAACATTAATGCGATGAAACAAATGTCATGGAGTCAAAAAGAATTAGATGTTTTAATTCCTGCATTTGAAAAAGCCTTTGGTGTTCCTGAAGTTGCTGGAGGATATTATATTAGTCGTAACTTAGAAAATGCAATCCGTGAAGTTATTAACAATGATAGTAATCCACGTGAAACATTAGAAGAATATGTAGAATTAATCAATGGTGAAATCACTCGTAAACGTAGTGAATTTGGATTACCATTAGAATAGGAAAGGAATTTTGGACATTATGAATGAAGAACAAGTAAAGAAACAAAGTCTATGGACAAGATTCCGTAACTGGTGTAAACAAAAATCACATGATATTGACATGTGGAGTCGTAAGAAACCAAGACGTCGTGAAATTTATTTAAATCGTAAACTATATTTAATGATGTTCCCTTACTTATTATTATTCTTTACGTTTACAATTTTACCAGTTTTAATGAGTTTCTTCTTTAGTTTTACGGATTTTAACTTATTACAATTCCCACCTAATTGGCGTGGTGTTCAAAACTACTTAGATTTATTCTTAGAAGATGCAATCTTTATTACAGCAGTAAAAAATACATTAATTATTGCTGTAATCGTTGGTCCTGGCGGATACCTACTTTCATTCGTATTTGCTTGGTTAATTAATGAATTGCCAAGAGTATTAAGAGCAATTGTTACATTTGTCTTCTATGCTCCTGCTCTTACTGGTGCAATTTCAATATGGGCTTTAATCTTTAGTAGTGACTACTATGGTTGGGCAAACTCAATCCTAATGAGTTTAAATATTATTCGTGAACCAATCACTTGGTTAAAAGATGCCGATTACATCTTACCAATTGTTATTTTAGTTCAATTGTGGAGTAGTTTAGGAGTAAACTTCTTAACATTGATTGCTGGTCTTAAAGGCGTTAATAGAGAATTCTATGAAGCTGGTGCTATCGATGGTATTAGAAATCGTTGGCAAGAATTATGGTATATAACATTGCCATGTATTAAAGAACAATTATTATTTAGTGCTGTTATCCAAATTTCTAATACTTTAGGAGTAGGTGCTATTACTACTGCATTGTGCGGTTTCCCATCTGTACAATATGCTGGTCATACTATTGTTAACCACTTATCTGACTATACAAGTGTTCGTTATGAATTAGGTTACGCATCTGCAATCGCAACATTATTGTTCCTTGCTGCAATTGGATTAAACAGTTTAATTAGAAATTTAATTAGAAAGGTAGGATCATGATAATGGCTAAAGAAAAAGTAGCAAAAGCAAAAACCGCTGAGCAACTAGAACAAGAACGCTTAGATTCTAAAAATAAAAAATTAGCTAAACATATTGATTCTCGTCCTTTTGCGGAAATTTCAAGTTCGAAAGTATTAAGAAGATCTAAGAAAAAGAAACGTATAAATCGATCAAAAGCAGGTGATTTAGCACTATTCTTATTCTTAGCAATAAGTGGTTTCTTAAGTATTTTACCGTTAATAATGATTGTAAATAATGCTTTTAAACCATTGGATGAAATCTTCCGATTCCCACCTACAATTTTTGTGCGTAATCCGACGTTGAATAATTTCGCTGATTTAGGTGTTGTTCTTGGTACATCTTTAGTACCATTCTCAAGATATTTGTTTAATACTGTTTATGTAACAATTTTAGGTACATTTGGTCACGTTGTTGTAGCTTCAATGTGTGCATATGTATTATCTAGATATAAAGTTCCTGGAGGAAAAGTTATATTTAGTTTAATTGTATATGCATTAATGTTCCCATCAAGTGTTACTGCAACTCCAAACTATATTATTTTGAATTCTTTAGGATTAATTGATACTCACTGGTCAATAGTTCTGCCTGTAATCGGTGGAACAATGGGATTGTTCTTAATGAAACAATTTATGGATCAAATTCCAATGGACTTTATTGAATCTGCAAAACTAGATGGAGCAGGTGAGTTTAGAATTTATTGGACTATTGTAATGCCATTAGTTAAACCTGCTTGGATTACACTTGTAATTTTAAACTTCCAAAACTTATGGAATACTTATGGTTCGACTACAATTTATCGTGAAGACTTAAAGATGCTAAGTTATGCGATTAACCAAATAGCTTCTGCCGGTGTTGCTAGAACAGGTACATTAAACGCTGTTCAATTAGTAATGATCGTTGTTCCAATTGCTGTGTTTATCTTCTCACAAAGCAATGTTATGGAAACAATGGCTCATTCAGGTATGAAGTAGAGAGGAGCCCAAAAAATGAAAATGAAGAAAAGAGTATTTAGATTATTAATTTGTTTAATGGGTTTTGTTTGTTTATTTGCTGGATTAAATGTTGATGCAGCTGATGGATATATGTATTCTAGTGATGGTAAGATTATTGAATGCTCAGTAGGAATGACTGTTACAAATGATGGTATTTATGGAATCTTAAGTGATGCTTGGAAAGGTTTCACAAAAGATAATGAAATTACTGACTTTAATAGTCCAAGCGATATGTGTTTATATACTGATCCAATAACTAAAGAACAAACATTATATGTTGTTGATAGTTCATCAAATAAGTTGTTTGTATTTGATGGTTCTATTCGTTATAAAGAAACTGTTAGTTCTTTTCCTTTACATAAGAGCTTAATTGAAAAGGGACTTGATGAAGAAGGAAAAGTAATATTAAATGAAGTTGGATTAGATAAAATCAATACAAGAATCGTATCTGGTTCTAGCGCTAGTAAAGGAAAATTATGGGATGCAGCTGCAAGAAGTGCATACCTTGATTCACAAAAAGTTCCTGAAGTTGAATGCTTAGGTTTATCAGGTGTTTATCGCGCACAAAGACCAGTAAAAGATGAAAATGGTAGAAATATTTTAGATGAAAATGGTGAAACAGTTTTACAAGATGTTATTTACTTATGCGATAAAACAAACATGCAAGTTTTATTATTAAATGCAGAAACTTATGAAGTAATTCAAGTAATTAGCGTTCCTGTAGGTGCTGATTTTGCTGATAAATTCTTACCTTCAAAGATAGTTACTGATGTTACTGGTAGAGCATATTTAATCTGTGAAGGTGTTTATGAAGGTATCTTATTAATGAGTTACCAAGGCGACTTTATGCGTATGGTTGGTGTAAACTATACAACATTATCATTCTGGGATGCAATTAAACGTAATTTTAAAACTGAAGAACAACTTAAACAAGAAGTTACAATTTTACAAACTACTTTTAATAACTTAACAATTGATAGTAAAGGTTTCTTATATACAGTATCAAGTGCTGTTACAAATGCCGATGGAACAACTAATAATGATTCAATGATTAAACGTATTAATCAAGCTAATACTGATGTATTAAAACGTAATGGTTATAATAAGCCAAAAGGTGATTTAATTACTATTAAGACTGGTAGTAATGCTGGTGGTAGTAACTTTATTGCTATTGCCATTAATGAATATGGTGTTTATACTGTAGCTGATTCAAAACACAACCGTTTATTTACATATGATAATGAAGGTAACTTGTTATACATTTCTGGTGGTACTGGAAGTCAAGTAACAGACATCTCAAATGCAACAGCAATTGCTTATCAAGGAGAAAACATTTTAGTACTTGATAAAGGTAATAAATGTATTATGCGTTTTGAACCTACTGATTTCGCAAGAAGTATTAATAAAGCAGTAGAATATGAATATATTGGTGATGCTATTAGTGCTGCTGATCAATGGCAAAATGTTATTAACTCTAATCCTGCATATGAATTAGCTTATGTAGGAGTAGGTAAAAAACTTTATTCTGAAGGCCGTTATCAAGAAGCAATGCTTCAATTTGAAAAAGGCGCTGATGTTGCTTATTATTCACGTGCTTACAAGATGTATCGTGATGATTTAATAAAGAAATATTTCCCTGCTGCTTTCGGAATAATATTAGCTTTAATTGTCTTACGAATAGTATTAAAGATACGTAAAAAGATTAAAAATAGAAAGGCCTATGATGATGGTGACTTCCTATGATGACTAACCAAGAAATCAAACAAAAAAAGACATTTTCAGATGTATGGAAAACTATCGTTAAAGGTTTAAAGATCTTTAAGAAAGAGTTTATTTCATATCCTTTATATATAATGGCTCACCCAATTAAAGGATTTGATGAATTTAAACGTGATGGCAAGGGTAAGATGTGGGTTTCAATTTTATTAATTGTTACTTTAATCTTCTTAAATATTGCGGAATATCAATTTACAGGATTTGTTATTTCTCAAGTTGATATTACTACATTAAATACAATGTCAGAAATATCTTCAATTTTATTAATTGTTGTTGTATTAACTGTTTCAAATTGGAGTATTACTACATTATTTGATGGAAAAGGAAAAATGAAAGAAATCTTTATGATGCTATCATATTGCATCTTTCCTCTTGTATGGTCAAAATTCTTTGGATTATTAATATCTAATGTTGTATCACAACAAGAAGAAGCAATTTATAGTTTAGTTATTGGTTTAGGTATATTCTTGATGTGTTATATGGGATTCTTTGGATTTGTTAGTATTCATGAATATGGCGTAATAAAGTGTGTTATTACATTACTATTTACAGCCTTAGCTGCCTTAGTTATTTGCTTTGTAGGCATCTTAGCATTTGACTTATTCCAAAAAATGTATGGATTCTTATATACAATATATCAAGAAATATCCTTACGATATTTGTAGGAGGATGATATAATGAAATATACTTATTTACGTTTAAAATATATTATTCCTACTCTACTTCTTATTGCCTTATTAATTGTATTAGGAGTATTCTTTATTGGTGGGCTAAAAGCATCGTCTGTTGATTTTGATAATCTTGAATGGGATAGTGAAGGTTTTACAAACTTTAATGGCATTGATGAAGCTCAAATCAATAAACTAAAAGTCGTCGGTCATAACAAAAAATATGTTATGGTTATTGACGAATCAACTACAATTATTTCTGTTTATGAAAAGAGATCTGGCTGGACAATTGAAAAACCAACTGATTCTAAAACTACTAAGTTTTTATATTCTACAGCTCAATCTGCTGGTGATAATGAAGCTAAATCAAATTTAGTTTTAGAATATTATAACGAAAACGGTAAAACTTCTACGATTTCATCTTTCGCAAAGAGTGTTCAATATGAAAATGTAACAACTGGTGGAAAAGAAAGATATTACCAAATTAGATATGGTGTAGATGATTCATTTAATAACTATGTAGATATCTTGTATTCAATTGGTGACTTTAGTCCTATCGTAATTCCTGATAAGTTTGATATGTATGACTTTGAGGATATGTTTGTTGGTAATACTGTATTCAGAATGCAAAGAGAATCTGATATCGAAGATTTTGTTACAATCTATGATGAAGAAGGAAATCCGACTGATGAAAAAGGTGTTGAATGGAAACATCAAAATGGTTTATATTGTTTTGATAATGAAGCTGCTTTATATATCTTAGAAAATGGCTTCGGTGTTTTAGAATTTAAACCAAATGATACATTTGCTACTGGTAAAAAATACACTAACAAAGAAGTTAGTGACGAAGAAAGAGAAGAAATCCTAAATGCAAAAGCAGGTTATTGGGATGTTACAGATGTATTAGATGAAAATGGTCAATTAAAGATGAAAGCAGGAGTAAACTATAATACAAGTGCTGATGCGACAACTAAATCACCTGTTATAGTTAATCCATTCTTGAATCAAACATTCTATGATAATACAATTTTTGGTACTAATGCTTATGAACCTCGTGATGTAAATGAAGATGAATCATATACAACAACGAACTGGAAAACAAGAAATCTTGATGCTTATGAAAGAACATTAAAGTTTAAGATGGCAAATGCAATTCTTGTTAAGCAAACGATATATAACATGTTATATGTTGGTTCTTTCACACAAGAACAAGTTGGTACAGATGCTAATGGGGACCCAATTTATCAATTAAATTATGATAAACATCAATATACATTAAGAAATCTCCAAACTGGAAACAAGCTTAAAGATGCTAATGTTTACTATGATTATAATCAAGATGGTAAAATTACTTTAGATGAATATTATCAATATGGTGGTTATCAATTAAGAGACGAAAATGGAAACTTCGTTTATGAAACAAGTGAATATGGAAATCTAAGACCAAAACAAATGGGTCTACAAACTGAAGATGCTGTTGCACAAAACGAAAAATATGGTATTGAAGAAGCTTCTAAAACAATTGCTTATGACGTTTGTGTTCGCTTTGTATTAAGTAGCGATGGTATGGAAGCAACAATTATCAATAATTCAATTCGTGAAGGTGTTGGAATTGATAATCAAGATGAAAATATTCCAAATTACCTAAAACATAATAATGTAATTTCAAAAATCCAATTATGTAAATATGCCACTGTTAATGGTGATGATCAATCAACTGGGGAAATTATTTTACCAGATGGAAGTGGTGCTATTATCAAATTTAATAGTGAAAAGAGTGAACAATACGCAAGTATTTATCCGGAAAAACGTATTTACGGTGATGATATGGCTATCAATAAAGCTGAAAAAGGAAACGCTACAGAAAAGATGATGCTTCCTATGTATGGATTTATTGAAACTAGTAGTCGTAAAGGTGTTGTGGCAATTGTTTCCAAAGGTGCTGCCCAAACATCAATTTCTGCTGACTTCTTACGTGATGCATCTAAAGGTGGTATGATGAAATATAACTATGCATATTTCTCAACATACTATCGTGATTCAGAAAAGGTAAAGATTACATCTACTTCAGAATATACAAAAATTAGTGAAGACTTTTATCAAGGAGATGTAACATATAAGTATATCTTCTTAAGCAGTGAAGTTCCTTCTACATATGTAGATGTTGCGAATGTATATCGAAATTATTTATTAAAAAAATATCCAGAACTTGAAAGTAAGCAAGACACAACAACAGTATCAACACCAACTATCACGTTCTTAGGTGCTTATGAAAAGAAAACATTTAAGATGGGATTTGTTGTTGATGCAGATTATTCATTAACAACTTTTGATCAAGCAACACAAATTGTGAGTGAATTAAAAGATAATGGCGTTTCTAATATGAATGTATCATATCGTTCTTGGATGGATGATGGATTCCACCAAGAAACAACTGCTGACGTTGATGTTGCAAGAATTATTGGTGGCAAGAAAGATATGAAAGAATTCTCTAGTTTCTTAAAAGGATTAGGATTCTCATTCTTCCCAGAATATAAAGTCGCTAATGGTATCGGATATGACTTTGCATTTGGTAGTTTAAAATATAGCTCAAAATCAATTTCAGGTTCTTATTCAAGTTCTGTGGAATATGTTTTATCTACTGGATTAGAAAACGCAGAAGGAAGAAAAGGTAACTTTATTTCTCCTATTTATTATAATTCTTTAGCAAACAAGTTCTTAAAGAATTATGAAAAGCTAGATATTTCTGGCATTTACTTATCAGATTTAGGTAATAAATCTGTTGCGGATTATTCTCGTGGTAAGCAAGTATATTCAGCTACTGCAACAATGTACCAAAGAGAAGTATTAGATGTGTTTAATCAAGGCAATTTAGTAATGGTAAATGCGCCATATGATTATGCATTTAGTTACACAGATGTTGCAACAGTTATTCCTGTACAATGTACATTGTATGGTGCTGTAAATTATTCAATTCCTTTATACCAATTAGTATGTAGTGGATTATTTGATTATTCAAGTAAACCTGTTAACTATAATAATGATTATTCTATTAGATGGAATTTAATGAAGGCAATTGAAACTGGTTCAAATTTAGCATTTGTATTATCTGCTGAAGATACAAGTGTATTATTAAATACAAATATTACTGAATACTATAATTCATATTACACTAACTGGAAAGAAAACATTATATATATGAACAATGTCTTAAATTCTACCGGTATTTATGAAAGTTATTTAGTATCTCATGAATATTTAACAGATAATGTTGTAAAAGTTCAATACGCTAATGGCTTAACAATCATCATTAATTATGATTCAGAAAATTATGTTGATGATACTACTGGATATTCAGTAAAAAGCAATTGGTATGCGATTATAGAGGAGGGAGTATAAGATGAAAAAAAGAATTTTATCAAAAATTGCAAATGTTTTATTGACAATTTGTAATGGTATCTTATGTGGCTTTGCTCACCTTTATAAAGCAGTTGGTTGGTTCTTTAGTAAGCTAGGAAAAGTAATAGCAAAATTCTTTATCCTTTTGGGATCTTTAGTTGATAAATTCTTAAGAATTACCTTTATTCCACTATTCAAATTAATAGCTAAAGGATATAATAAAATATTAGATACATTTAGTTCTGTAAGAGCTAAGTTGTATGATAAGAGTATCGAAAGAAAAAATAAAAAGAAAGAAGTAGAAGATGAATCTAAATTTAAGAAAGTAGTTAAGTTTATTCCAAATTTACTATCAACGAAAATTTCCTATCGTCATCGTCAAGCTTTATGGGGTGTTGTATTTATAATTCCTTTAATGATTGGTTTTATTTATTTCTTCTTGTTCCCTTTTATTACAACTATTGTCTTTAGTTTTTCAAATGTATATCGTACAACACCTAATTCATATACTGGTCATGTATATGGTGCTGTAACTGAATGGGTTGGATTTGATAACTATCGTTTTGTATGGTCTGTTCATTCATCTTTCAAAGATACTTTATTAGGTGTTTTCGGTTCTACATTATTAGATGTTTTAATGATTTTAGTTTTCAGTTTAATTATTGCTGTTGTTTTAAATTCTAAGTTCCGTTGTCGTGCCTTTGTTAGAGCAGTATTCTTCATGCCTGTAATTTTTAACTCACAAGCAGTAGATGTTGCAACAAGCGCTGGTTCAACATTAACTGATGCGATGGAACAATCTGGCCAAGATGTATTTTCATCAATGTTTAACTTTGGTGATTTCTTGTTAGAAGCAAACTTACCTGTTACAGCTGTTAACTTCTTAACTAGCGCCTCAGACTCAATTTTTGATGTTATTTCTTATTCAGGTGTTCAAATTTTGATTTTCTTATCAGGTATTCAATCTGTTTCAAAACAATTATACGAAGCTGCAAAGATTGAGGGGGCAACACAATATGAAATATTCTGGAAGATAACATTCCCAATGGTTTCTCCATTGATGTTAACTGCTGGTGTGTATACTGTTGTCGACTCGTTCTTGAGGTCGGATCTATTAAAATTGATGGAATCATATGGCAGTTCCGGTGATGTCGCTTTCGAATTAGGTCTAGGAGCTCTAACAAAAGATGGTGTTTATGCTGCTATGTCAGTTTTATTCGTACTAGTTTCTTTAGCTGTTGTTGCTATTGTATTCTTAGTAATAAAGAGGATGGTGTTCTACTATGATGAATAATATCGAATACCAAAACAAATCAAGATGGCAAGAATTTAAAGAATCATGGAATGATCCTGTAAAGAAAAAAGTTCGTGCTAAGAAATTATTTATTACAGTAGGTTCATTATTAAGAGGATTTATCTTACTTGGCTTATGCTTTGTTATCTTACTTCCAATTTTTGAAAAATTGTCTGCTGCTTTACGTCACCCAACAGATATTTCTAATGCACAAGTTGTATTTATTCCTGCTCAATTTAGTATCATCAATTTCCAAGTTGCAGCTGAAATGTTATTATATACTCAGTCTTTATTAAATACTGTTGTGTTATCTACAATCACAACTGTTATTCAAGTAATTGCAACTGCTGTCGCTGGTTATTCATTTGCTAAGTTGAAATTTAAAGGAAGCAATATCATTTTCTTAATCGTTATTTGTACACTTGTTGTACCAAACGAAGCTTTAGATAGGTCGCGAACTTGGTTCTTGCAAGAAAATGCCTTCTTTGGAATTAATCTAATTGGTAATGTATTCTCAATGTATATTATGGCTGCTTTTGGACAAGGCATTCGTTCTGCAATCTTTATCTTCTTATTTAGACAATTCTTTAAAGGCGTGCCAAAAGAATTAGAAGAGTCTGCGGAAGTAGATGGTGCAGGTGTTATCAGAACATTCTGGAGTGTTATGCTTCCAAATGCTCGTGGTGCAATCGTAACTGTAGCATTATTTGCCTTTGTATGGCAATGGAATGACTGTTACTTTGGTCAATTATTAGGATATACTTCAGGTAATATGACATTATTAGCTGTTGAATTAAGTACTGGTACAGAAGTTTTACGTACAATTATTAGTACTTGGGCAGCTGCCGGAAATGATGTATTAGAATCATTTATTGCTTCTGGTGTAACTACTGACCCATTGTTTGTATCATTAATTGCAAATACTGCTGCATTAATGATTATGGCACCATTATTAATTGGTTATTTCTTTGTTCAAAAATTATTCGTTGAGAGCATTGAAAGAACTGGTATTACTGGTTAAAAAAACAAGGTGCCACTTATTTGTGGCACCTATTAATTTTAGGAGTTGATACTAACAAAATGATAAAAGATCCTTTAAATTTAAAAATAAATAAAAATGAATTATTAATAGATATTTCATTAGATGAATTATTAAATAGTTTAAGTTTAGAAGAAAAAGTAGGGCAAATGTTAATGTTTGCTTTTCATGGAGTTGAATTTAATGAGCAATTAAAAACACAAATCGATGAATTCCATTTAGGTGGTGTTATTCATTTTGCGAGAAATATTGTTAATCCAGATCAAGTCTTAAAATTAAATAAAGATATTTTAGAATATTCAAAATATCCAATGTTTATTGGAGTTGACCAAGAAGGTGGTATTGTTCAAAGAATCACAAAAGGAACAACACCATTTCCAGGAGCGATGGCTCTTGCTGCTGCTAATCAAGACATTCGCTTACTTCATCGTTATGTTGGTGAAGATTTAAGACAAATGAACTTTAATATGGTATTTGCACCTGTTGCTGATGTTAATAATAATCCATTCAATCCAGTTATAAATTCACGTTCTTATAGTGATGACCCAATGATTGTTAGTAATTATGTATGTGAGGCTTTTTTAGGATTTCAGGATGCTTTAATGCTCCCAACCGTAAAACATTTTCCGGGCCATGGAGATACTTCAGTTGATTCGCATGTTAGTATGCCTTCAGTAAATAAAAGCAAAAGTGAAATTGAATCAATGGAACTAGTTCCATTTAAAGAAGCAATAAAAGCAGGTATTGATGGTGTTATGGTGGCTCATATTGTTTATCCTGCATATGATGATTTGTATCCATCAACGTTATCAAAAACTATTGTAACTGATATTTTGCGCCAAAAACTAGGGTTTAAGGGACTTGTGGTAACTGATAGCCTAACAATGGGTGCAATCAATAATAACTATACAAAAAAAGAGATTGTCACTCTTGCTGCGAATGCGGGAATTGATATCATGATTTTCTGTGGAAGAGCCGATATAAATGAACAACGTGAAATATATCAAGGTTTTATTGAAAGTGTTAAAGAAGGAAATATTTCTTTAGAGATTATAGATAAAGCAGTTCGTAGAATTCTTGAATATAAAAAGAAATATTGTGTGCAAGAAAAAAATGAAAAGTATATTTATCCAAATAAAGAAAAACTTGTATTAGGAAATAAATTGTCTTTAGCAAGTATTACAAAAGTAGATCTTTATGGGAAAGATAATAATCAGAAAAACAATACAATCATTAATAAAGAAGATAAAATATTGGTGATTTTCCCCAAAATAAAACTTTTTAGTTTAGTTGATAACAATGTAAATGATTATACTACTTTAGGGTCTTGTTTAAAAAAACAAGGAGTAGATGTAGAAGAAGTTATTATAAGTTCTGAAGAATATAGCTTATCAAAAATCAAAGAGATGACTGATAAATTTGATAAAATATTCATGGCAACTTATAATGTTTGTAAAGATGATTATCAAACAAAAGTATTTAATTGTTTGCCTAAAGATAAAGTTACAGTTGTAGCTATGAGATCCCCATATGATAACTATTATTTAGAAGAGTTAGGATCTTATATTTGTATCTATGAGGCTTCTGATTTAGCGTTGAACAATTTATCTTTATGTTTAGTTGGAAAAGAAAAATTTATGGGTAAATTACCAGTAAAATTAAAAGATTTTAAATAGATTAGGAGATGTGATTTATTATGAAATTAATAGTTGTAAAAGATTATGAAGAAATGAGTTTGAAAGCTAGTTTAATTATTAAAGAATTGTTGATGAGAAAGAAAGATGCTACTTTAGGTTTAGCAACTGGTAGTAGTCCAATTGGAATCTATCAAAATTTAATTAAATACTATCAAAATAAAGAAATTAGTTTTAAAGATGTAAAAACTTATAATTTAGATGAATACTGTGAATTACCAAGATCTCATCCAGAAAGTTATTATTCATTCATGCATCGAAACTTATTTTCTTCAATTGATATTCTAGAAGAAAATGTTCATATTCCTTGCTCTGAAGGTAGTGATTTACAAGCATTGTGTAAAGAGTATAATGATTTATTACATCAAGCAGATATTGATCTTCAATTATTAGGAATTGGTGCAAATGGACATATTGGATTTAATGAACCAAATACACCATTTACACAAGAAACATGGGTTGTAAAACTAACAGAAAAAACTAGATTAGATAATCAAAGATTTTTTAATAGTTTAGATGAAGTTCCTACTCATGCAATGACTATGGGTATTAAAAATATTATGCAAGCAAAATGCTTATTGCTTGTTGCAAGTGGCAAAAACAAAGCTTTAGCAATTAAAAGATTAGCAAGTGGTGAAGTTAGCGAAGAGTGCCCTGCTACAATTTTAAATAACCATCCTAATGCAATTGTAATTGTTGATGAAGAAGCAGCATCTTTAATAAAATAGTAAAAAAGATTGATATAAGAGATTATGCATAATTATAGTATTATTAACTATGATGCTAAATATCAAAAAGATATTTTGAAACTTTGGAATGATGAAGTTGGTTTCATTTTTCCCATAAGTGAAATAATGTTTAATCAAAAAGTTAATAATTGTAAGTATTTTAAAAAAGAAGCTTCATTTATTGCTTTAGATAAAGATGATAGTGTTTTGGGATTTATCTTAGGAAAAGCATTTGATAATAATCCTATTATCGAAAAGTATTATAATAAAGGTTGGATTTCTTTAATATATATAAGTAGAAAGGTTAGAAAAAATGGAATTGGCAGTAAACTTTTAGAAAATTGTGAAAACAAACTAAGAGATTTAGGAGTTACTTCAATTTCAATTGGTTCTGATATTCATAACTTTTTCCCTGGTATTCCTAATGATTTTGATAATCTATCTAATTCATTTTTTAGAAAACGTGGTTATGTTATAAATGTTTATACGCATGATTTAATTCGTAAACTAACAAAAGAAGATATGGTAAAATATCAAGATTATAACAATAATCAATATATAGAAGAATATTATGATGAAAACCTTGGAAAGGTTTGTAAAAGAGTTATTGATGTAGAATTGCGCTATGCGAAAAAAACTGATCAAGAAGAATTGTTAGATTTTTTCAAAAGATGTTTTTATGGTCGTTGGTATGACGAATGTTTGGAATATTTCCAAAATAATCAAATCAGAAAAGAATATTTATTAGCCCTTGTTAAAGGAAAAATAGTAGGCTTTTTAAGAGTTAACAATCAATTAATTGATGAAATATCATACAATATAAATTGGAAAGATCGTTTTAATAAATTAGTTGGAATTGGACCATTAGGTGTGGATATAGAATATCGTTGTCATGGCATTGCAAAAATGTTACTTTACTATTCAATTTCTGATAGTGCAAAGAATGGTTATAGTGATGCAATGATTGATTGGACAGGGCTAGTGACATATTATCAACGATTTGGGTATGAAGTTTGGAAATGTTATCATTATGCTAGTAAAAATTTATAAGTAAAGGAGTATTTAATAATATGAAAAAATATTTGAGTTTCATTTTTGTTCTTTGTTTAATGTTATTGTTTATTGGATGTTCGGAAAAAGAAGTAAATCCAACAAAGGTTACTGTAGAAGCTAATGCAACTTCTGTTGAAGTTGGTTCTACAATATCTTTAAAAGTTAGTGTTGAACCCGAAAATGCGACAGATAAATCTGTAACGTTTAGTTCTAGTGATGAAAAAATTGCAACTGTATCAAATACAGGTGTAGTAAAAGGTAATTCAGTTGGTAGTGTAACAATCACTGTTACATCAAAAGCTGATGAAAAAATAAATGCAACAATTAAAATTGAGGTAAAGGAAGCTTTTAAAGTTATTCCAACTGCTATTTCTATTTGGGGATATAGCGATGAAGTAATCGTGGGATTAACTTCAGAATTCTTTATTACATATACACCTACTGAAACAACTGAAAGAAATGTAACATGGTCATCTAGTGATGAAACAATTGCAACAATTGATGAATTTGGTGTTGTAACAGGTGTTAAAGCTGGTACTTGTAAGATTATTGCAAAATCTAACGCTGATAATAATGTTGTTGCTGAAAGAGAAATCATTGTAAAGGATGCAATTGATATTACTGATTTAGCAATTAAATTTGAAGAAGAAAATATGGTAATAGGTCATACATTTAAAGTCACTGCTACAACTACTCCAACAGGTGGAAACCAACAACTAGAATGGACTAGTAGTGATGATACTATTGCTACTGTTGATGCTAATGGTAAAGTAACTCCTTTAGCTGTAGGAACAGTTACAATTACATGTAAAGTTAAAAATAAAGCAATCGAAAGAGAAATCACTGTTTCTGTGATTAATCCTCCTGCTTTGGAAGATTTTAAGATTGCCAATGCTAGAAACATTACTACTAATGAAACTTGTACTTTAGGTGCTGATACAACTCCTAAATATGCAGCTACTAATATTGAATGGTCTGTTAATGATCCTAGTGTTGCAACAATTGATGCAGAAACTGGGAAACTTACTCCTGTTACTACTGGTAGCGTAACTGTTACTGCTACTGATAAAACTGCTAATATTACAAGATCATGTGTAATCACAATTACAGAAGCATTTAATGCTGATGCAAAGCCTACTAGTATTGTTGTGACTGGCGATAATGAATGCTTTGTTGGTTATACAATTCAATTAGTTGCTCAAGTATTTCCTGCTGGAGTTAGCCAAAAAGTAACATGGCAATCAAGCAATGAAGAAGTAGCGACTGTTGATGAAACAGGAAAATTAACTGCATTAAAAGAAGGAACTGTCAGAATTAAGGCATTTAGTGCTGTTGATTCGTCTGTAAGTAGTACATATTTCAAAGTCCAAATTACTAAAGAACCGGAACCAGAACCAATTCCTAACTTAGGTGGTTATGAAATTGTTATTATGAATGCTGATAGTGCATTAGATGAAATTGATCCATTCTTAGAAGGATATATGTTGCCTGATAAAGAATTTAAGCAAAAAGCATGGAAAGAAGTAGAAGAGGAATTTAACTGTAAGATTAAAGTATTAGCATATCCATCTACTGCTCCATGGGGACCACAACGTGTTAACTGGATTAATGATAATGCGATGGCAAATACTTCACAATTAGATTTTGCAGTTGTATCTCCTGCCTGGTTATATCAATTTGTACAAGCAAATTCAGTTACTGATACTACAGATTTCTTTAAGAAGTATGGTAAAAAACAAATCGAATCTGCACAACGTGATGCTGGTTCTTATCAAAATAAATTATATATTGTTTCTACCGGTTTATCACAAACTAAGACATATCCGTATAAAGGACTATTCTATAATTATGGAATGATTAAAGAGTTAGGCTTAGAATCTCCTGCAAAACTATTTAATGAAGGAAAGTGGAGTTATGAAGAATTTGTGGATTATTGTCTTAAAGCACAAGCAGTAATGCCAGAAGGAAAATATGTAATGTCTGGTGGACCTAGTATTGTTTGGGCAGGTATGGTAAATGCTGCTGGTATCAAACTTGCTGATAAATCTACGCTTACATTAAACTTGACTCATACATATTCTTTAGAAGCTGTTCAAGCACTAACACAAATTGTAAGTGGAGGAGCATGGGCAATCGATGAAATAGGTTATGACCAAGATAATGCACCATTCCAACGTGGAGATGCAATCTTCCAACCGGGCGATTACTGGTTTGTAAGATCTGCTAATCGTTTCCCAGCTAATCTATGGGGGGAAAATACGCAATATGGTTATGTTCCATTCCCTTATCCAAAAACAGTAGGTAAAGAAAATACAATGGTTAATGATTTAGGTGGTTCGATTATGATTATGGTTGCAGGTAGAAATCGTCCTGCTGGAGTAACTAGCGAAGGTGTTTTCTATGCTGTACAAACAATGTATATAAATACTATTAAATATCAAGAAACAGATCCAGGATTTGATCCAGCCGCAATCAAATATGAATCAACAAAAACAAGAATAGACGACCCTGAATCAGTTGAAGCTACAACATATTTTAATGCCTCAATGACATTATATGATCCATTATTCGAAGAAAGTTTCCAATACGAATGGACTGGAGAAACTACAAATGCAGTTATTAATTCTGTTAAGGGAGCTGATCCAAGAGAAGAATTTGATAAGATTTTTAGTGCTGTAGACTTAAAATTTAAGAATATTTATGCTCAATAATAGCATGATGGAAGTATTTTTTTCAAAAAAATATTATTTTGTTAAAAATTACTACTATATTGCTATTGCAAAAAATAAAAAAAATGTTATAATATTGTTAGATATGAAAGTGTTTTCTTAAACACGAAATATTTATATCAAATATTTAAATAAATTTTTCAAGGAGGAAAAAAATGAAAAAATTTATAGCATTCGTGCTTACTTTCTTGTTAGCATTCGTTTTCATTGGATGTGGTGATAAACCAGATGTTAATGATTCAAAGTTAACAGGACTTACAATTAAAGCTGCTGTTGCTGAAGTAAATGTTGATGAAACTATTAGTTTAACAGTTACTTTTGAACCTGCTGATGTTGTTGATAAAGCTGTTACATGGTCATCTAGTGATGAAGCAATTGCTAAAGTTAGCAATGGTACTGTTAAAGGTATTGCTGCTGGTAAGGTTACTATTACTGTTACTTATAAAGCTGATACATCTATTAAAGCTACTATTGAAATCACAGTTAAGGAAGCTGCAAAAGTTGTTCCTACAGCTATTAAAGTTAGTGGAGCTACTGAATTAATTCCTAATGTTGCTGAAAATTTATGGTTAACATTTACTCCATCTGAAACAACTGAAAAAGCAGTTACATGGACTTCAAGTGATCCTTCAATCGTTACTGTTGATGAATATGGTGAAGTTTTAGGTTTAGCAGCTGGTACTGCAACTATTACTGCTACAAGTGTTGCCGATCCTAATGTAAAAGGTGAATTAGAAGTTACTGTATTAAGTAATGAAGATTTTGTTCCTGTATTCAGTGTTGATTTAAGAACTGAAAATGGAGATACTGTTTTATTAACTAAAAATGCATCTAAGACTTTAAAAATAGTTGCATATGTTAGTGCTGATAAGTCTGAAGACGTTAATGCTAAACCTACTAAGAGTACATTAGAATGGACTTCAAGTGATGAATCAATCGCTACAGTTTCTAGTAATGGTTTAGTTACTCCTGTTGCTGTAGGTACAGTTACAATCACTGCTACTTCTACTGATGGAACTAACATTAGTGATTCTGTAGAAATTAATGTTGTTTTAGCTTCTGCTCCAACTTCTTATGCGGTTTCTACAATTGTTGGTGCTGAAGGTTTAGCAATAGGTCGTACTACTAAGATTGCTGTTGCAGTTGGTGAAAATGAAGATGATTCTTCAATTTTTACATCAAGTGATGAAAATATCGCTACAGTTGATGAATTTGGTGTAGTTACTGCTCTTGCTGTAGGTACAGTTACAATTACTGCACAATCTGCAGTTGATTCAAGCAAGACTGGTCAAGTTACATTTGAAATTAATGATGGTACAGTAAAAACTGAAGTTGAATCTGTTACTATTACAGGTGAAAAAGATATGTATGTTGGTTATTCAATTACATTAATTGCTACTGTTATGCCTGTTAATGCTATTCAATCAGTAACATGGTCATCTAGTGATGAAACAATTGCTACAGTTGATAATGCTGGTAAAGTTACAGCATTAAAGACTGGTACAGTTCGTATTACTGCTGCAAGTACTGCAAATCCAAAGATTAATGATAAATTCAAAATTACTATTGAAGTAGAACCTCCTCAAGAACCATATACTAATATGGGTGGTTATGAAATCATTATTATGAATGCTGATAGTGCATTAACAGATAATGACCCATTCTTAGAAGGATACAGTATGTCTGATAAAGAATACAAACAAAAAGCATGGAGAGAAGCTGAAACTAACTATAACTGTAAGATTAAAGTTGTTGCTTATCCTTCAACTGCTCCATGGGGTGGACAACGTATTAACTGGATCAAAGATAATGCATCTGCTAATACTTCACAATGCGATTTAGCAGTTGTAAGTTCTAACTGGATTTATGATTTTGCTCAATCTTCTGCATGCGTAGATGTTACTGATTTATATAATAAATATGGTAAGAAACAAATGGAACCTTCTTTAAAGGTTGCTGGTTCTTATAAGAATAAGATTTATGTTGCTTCTCATGGTATTAGCCCAACTTCAACATATATCGATTTAGGTTTATTCTATAACTTAACTTGGATGCAAGAATTAGGTGTTAAAGACCCTGCTCAAATGTTCTTAGATGGTGAATGGACTTATACAGGATTTAAGAACTGGGTATTAGAAACTCAATCTAAATTAAATGAGGGTAAATATGTATTTGGCGGACATCCATATTATTATTACTATGGTATGACTAATGCTGCTGGTGTTAAGATTGCCGATGCTGTTCAAGTAGTTACAAATATTAGTTCACCTAAATCTCAAGCTGCATGTGCATTAATTGCAGAATTAGTACAAGCTGGTGCTTGTGATAAAGTTGTTTCATGGGCTGAATCTGATGGTGGATTTATTGCAGGTGATACATTAATGACTTCTGGTTACTTATGGTTCGTTCGTAATCAAAATAGATGGACAAAGAACGTATTTGGTGATGATACTAAGTTTGGTTATGTTCCATTCCCATATCCAGATGATGTTGCAAAAGAAGATACAAGAATTGGTGTAAGTGGATTGTCTGTATTAATGTATGTTGCTGGTAGAAATTATCCTACTGGTGTTACTACAAAAGATGTTTACCGCGCTGTCAATGATATGTTCTTAAATACAATAAAATATCAAGAAGCTGACCCTGACTTTGATGCTACAGCAGTTAAACGTACTGCATTATCATCAAGAATTGATAATCCAGCTTCTATCGATTGTATTATTTACTATGATGCATCAAAAGTATTCTATGATCCTGCTCATGCAATTTACTCTTCTACAAGTGCTTCTGACTTAAAAGCTCCTGCAGTTGAAGTTATGTACAATGGAGAAGATTTCAAGAGTCAATTTGATTCAGTTTATAGTACATTTGATACTAAGTTCAAAGCAATTTACGCTTAGTTGTTATGTAAATGAAAATTACCTATAGGTTATGCCTATAGGTTTTTTTATGGTTAATTTGATTTAAAAGATATTCCTTAATTAGTAAATGTATGATATAATTAAAATGGTGATATTATGGATGCAGAAAAATATACTAGTGGTAAATTGTATCGTGTATTTGAATGGTCATTTAAATTGATCATTTGGAATCTTTTGAGTCTCTTAATAATTTGTGGTTTTGCAGCGATTCCTTTTGTTTGCTTTTTTAATATTCTAGATGATGTTGCTATTAAAGACGTTTCTTTTAATGTTGTTGATAGTGTTGAACAAGTCATTGTAACTCAAAATAATGGATCGATCACTAATATCGGAAATCGTAAAATCATTGGAGTTGTTGAAGAAATAATTGAACAAGATAATAAAATCTATTTATACATTAACGAATATGAAATTAAAATAAACAATTCTTCTAACATTAGGAATATTGAAAAGGCTGAATTTATTAATGGCGAATTAATATTAAAAACATATTTAGAAGAGTATAATCTTGGTGATATTTATAATAGTAATCTAGATTTAGATAGCTGCACAATTAATGGATTTCAAAATGTTCTAATATGCTATGAGAATGGAGTGTTTGTAAACTATGGTCAAAAATTAGAAACAAAAGCAACTCTTTCAGGTGCTTTAGTAATAATTGGTTTGATTTTAGCTTTGTTTGCATTTATTCCTTGTTATGTTACCACATTTATGATGATAAAGATTTATGCTGAAGATGGTTCAGCACAAACATTTGTTTTATTCTTTGTGAAATTATGGGATAATTTTAAAGCGCTATTTAGATTGGAATTGTTAATAGTTCCATTGATTTCTCTGATGGCTTATGGTGTATATTCATATTATTACATTATTAGCGGTTTAGAAAATCCGAACTTTTTCTTTACAATAGCATATAATGTTATTTTAATCTCATTATTATGTATGTTGTTATTCATATTGAATTTACCAATGACAATTGGTTACTTTAGAATGAAAACATATACTATCTTACGGTTTACATTTTCAATGACATTTAGAAATTTCTTATATTCTTTAGCATATGTTGGAATCTTATTAATACCATTACTATTATGTTTATTAAATAATTTCTTTTTACCAGTTTGGTTTTTATTAGGATTAAGTTTACCATTATTATTGATGTATCTTATTAGTTCGAAAAAATATCATAAACTTGTTTATGATTTTAATAGTTATAAAGGAAATGACGATATCTATGATTTAGGAGGAAATAAATAATGAAATTAGGTATTGATAATATTACAAAACATTTAAATATTTTTGAAGGAAAAAGAGTTGGTTTGATTACTAATCCAACAGGATTGAATAGCGATTATGTTTCTACGATTGATATTTTAAAGGAAAACACTAATTTAGTCGCATTATTTTCTCCAGAACATGGTGTAAGAGGGAATATACAAGCAGGCGTTAAGATGGATTCGTATATTGATGAAAGAACTGGTGTCAAAGTATATAGTTTATATGGTAGTACTAGAAAACCAACTGAAGAAATGTTAGATCAATTTGATATATTATGTATAGATTTACTTGATGCTGGAAGTCGTCACTATACTTTTATTTATACAATGGCATATGCAATGATTGCTTGTGCTGAAAATAATAAAAAATTCGTTGTATTTGACCGACCTAATCCTGCAATTGCTTCCATTTGTGAAGGAAACATATTAGATTTAAAATATCGATCATTTGTTGGGTATTATCCAATCACTCAAAGACATGGAATGACAATAGGCGAATTAGCATTACTTTTTAATAAAGAGTATGGCATTAATTGCGATTTAGAAGTTATTCCAATGGAAGGTTATAATAGAAATATGACTTATGAAGAAACAAAAGCTTTATGGGTAATGCCTTCTCCAAACTTACCTACTCCACAAAGTACTTTAGTATATAACTGTACTTGTGTTTTTGAAGGAACAAATATCTCTGAAGGACGTGGAACAACTGCTCCATTTGAAATAATTGGTGCTCCATTTATTGATCCATATAAATTATGTGAAAGATTAGAAAAATATCATTTTGATAGTGTGTATTTTAGACCAATGTATTTCACACCAACATTCTCTAAGCACGCTAACGAATTATGCGGGGGAATTCAACTTCATATTTTAGATGGCAAATTAGAGAATGCAGTTAAAATTGGATGGACAATTTTACATGAAATACGTACTCTTTATCCGAATGATTTTAAGATTAATAAACCATATGTTGAGGGTCGACCTGGAATGTTAGAATTTAATACCGGTTGTGGGTATATTAAAGATAATTTATATTCTATTGAAGAACAATGGAATATAATTGATCGTGAAACAAAAGAGTTTATGAAAACGCGTGAAAAATATTTACTATATTAGTTTAGAATTATGAAAAATTGAGGAATTAATTATGAAAGATATTTTTAAAATGACAAAAGAAGAAAAAATTGGTCAACTAGTGTGGGTTGGTTTTCAAGGGTATGAGTTTAATGATGAGTTGAAATACTTAATAGATAAATACAAGGTAGGAAATATTATCTTGTTTACACGCAATATAAAAGACATAAAACAATTATTTGAATTAAATAGAAAGATTCATGAGTATGTTATAGAAAAAACTGGAATAATGCCTTTTATTAGTATTGACCAAGAAGGGGGTATGGTTACTCGTATTATGGATGGTGCAACATTCTGTCCTGGCAATATGACACTAGCTACATCTACTACAGATAATGCCTATCAAATTGGAAAAATTATGGGAGAAGAATTGCGTGCTTTAGGCATTAATTTTAATTTAGCACCTTCACTTGATGTCAATAATAATCCAAATAATCCGGTTATTGGGGTTAGAAGTTATTCTGATAAGCCAGAAGTGGTTGGAGAATATGGCTTAAATTATATTAAAGGTTTACAATCTACTGGTGTTATTGCTACTGCAAAACATTTTCCTGGTCATGGTGATACAAACGTTGATAGTCATAAAGCTTTAGCGGCTGTAATGCATAGTCAAGAGAGATTAGAAAATGTGGAACTATTGCCTTTTAAAAAAGTTTTAGGAGAAACTGAAGCAATCATGACTGCTCACTTATTATTCCCTGCTTATGAGACAGAAAATGTCCCAGCAACATTGTCTCGTAAAGTAATTACAAATCTATTACGTGAACGTTTAGGATATGAAGGAATTATAACAAGTGATTGTATGGAAATGAAGGCAATAGCTGATAATTATACAACACCAAAAGGTTGTTTGATGGGACTTCAAGCAGGTCTAGATCAAGTAATGGTCTCTGCTACATATGAAAAACAACTAAAAACTTTTGAATTATTAACTGAAGCATATGATAATAATTTACTAGATAAGAATGAAGTAGATCAAAAGTTAGTGCGAATTATGAAGGCAAAAGAAAAATCTTATGCTTTAATGAAAGAGTATTTTTATGGTAAAGAATTTAGTGATGTTGTTGATATAATTGATAACAAGGAACATAAAGCATTAGCAAGTAAAATTGTTGATGAATCACTAACATTAGTAAAAGGAAATAATCTTGATATTGCAAAGAAAACTTTAGTTATTGCAACTGAACCATTTGCAACTACAATTGCGGAAGATGAATTAAGTAATCGTAGCATTGGTAGCGTGATTAAAGAACAAAAAATAAATGTTGATGTTGAAAGAATCAAAGTATCAATTGATGAAGAAAAGATTAAAGAACTAGTCAATAAATCAAAGAACTATGAACAAGTTTTAGTATGTACTTATAATGCTAATATGTTTACACAACAAGCAGATTTAGTTAACGAACTATACTTAGGATTGGAAGATAAATTGTTTGTGTTATCAACAAGATCTCCATATGATCTATTTAAGTTTAAGCAAATTAAAAATTACCTATGTTTATATGAGTATACACCAAATTCAGTTAATACTTTAGCTAAGTATTTAAAAGGCGAGATAAATGCGATTGGTAAATTACCAATCTCCTTATCCAGGCAATGTTAGAGTAGGCGCTTCTGTTTATGTTGGATTAAAAGAATATCCATTAGAAAAAAATCTCAAATACTTAGAAATATTGAAAAAAACTGGTGTAGAATATGTATTCATTTCTGCGCATATTCCAGAAATGAGTCCATGTTTTAAAGAGGAATTAATTTATGTTTGCAATAAAGCATTAGAATTAGGTATTAAGGTATGTTTAGATGTGGCAAAACCAATGATGAGATCATTAAATATACCTAGTGTTTATTCGTTACGATTAGATTATGGCTTTAGTTTAGATGAAATCGTTGAAATGTATTATAAACAAATAAATGATAAAGGACCAATTGTAGAATTGAATGCTTCTACAATCAAATATAATGATTTATTATATTTGCAAGCAAAGGGTGTGAATTTATCAAAAATAAGAATTAGCCATAATTTCTATCCAAAGAAGTGGACAGGTCTTTCCGTAGCTGACGTGATAAAAAAGAATGAAATGTATCATGAATTAGGAATGAATGTGATGATTTATATTCCATCATCTAATATGCATCGTCCACCAATGTATGAGGGATTACCTACAGTTGAGGTACATCGTAATCTTAATATTTATGCAATTTTATCTACAATACAATATTTAGGTGCTGATGAAGTGTTCTTTGGAGATTCATATGCTAGTATTGAAGAGTTGGAGATTGCAAAAAAATTTAATTATAATGAGGCAATAATTCCAATCATTATTGATTCAAATATTTCTATTGATGAAAAAGAGTTATTAAAGAAAACACATATTAATCGACGTGATGCAAATGAATATTTTTTACGTTCTTCTACAAGAAATAATGGAAGAGATATCTTACCATTAAATACTAATAACCGAAAGAAATATGATGTCACAATTGATAACGTTAAATTTGGTCGTTATCAAGGAGAAGTATGTGTTATGATGACAGACCTAGAAAAAGATGAAAGAGTAAATATTGTTGGTAAAGCATTAATTAATGATTTAGTATTCGATGCTATTAGATTTGATAATCGCAAGTTTAGATTTTTAATAGTAGGAGAATATGATTTTAAATAGAGGATAATAAAATGAAAAAAGATATTTTGTGTATAGGCTTAATGAGCGGAACGTCCTTAGATGGTTGCGATGCCGCTTTAGTTAAGATAAATCAAAGTGATGATTTTTTATCGAAAGAAGAATTTAAACTAATAGATTTTATTACATTGCCGTATACGAATGATTTTCGTAATAAAATTAAACGTAATTTAAGTGATGATACAGCAAAATTGTCCGAAATATGCAGTCTTAACTTTGAATTAGGTTATGTTTTTAAAGACGCAATAGATTTGTTATTAAAAAAAAATAATTTAGCATATGCGGATATAGAATTTATTGCTAGTCATGGGCAAACTATTTGGCATTCTCCAACTGCTGTAAATGGTAATGTTGCTTCTACATTACAAATTGGAGAAGGACAGGTTATTAGCGTTTTAACTGGAATTAAAGTTGTTAGTGATTTTCGCGTTGCTGATGTTATTGTTGGAGGACAAGGTGCTCCATTAGTGCCAATGTTTGAATATCTTTATTTTAAAGATAATTCAAAGAATGTTGTCTTACAAAATATTGGTGGTATTGGCAATCTCACATATTTAAAGAAAGACTGTGGCTTAAATGAAGTATTAGCATTTGATACAGGACCTGGAAATGTAATGATAGATTATTACGTTAATAAGTATTTTCATAAGCAATATGATGAAAATGGTGAAATTGCCAATTCTGGTGATATAATTAATCTTATTTTTAATGCTTTAAAAGAAGATAAATTTATTACAAAGAATCCACCAAAAAGCACAGGTCGTGAACAATATTCTCATGAATTTTTAGAAGCATTTGCCAACAAATATCAGTTTGAAATGTATGATAAAAAAGATATTATAACAACAATTACTGAATTTACAGTTTATAGTATTGTCTATAACTATAAAGCATTTCTTGATGGTGTCGATAAAGTTATTGTATCCGGTGGTGGTGCTCATAATAAATATATTATGTGTCGTTTGAAAGAAGAATTAGGTGATATTGTTTTTACTTGTGATGAAGTCGGATTAAATAGTGATGCAAAAGAAGCTTTTGCCTTTGCAATATTAGGATATTTAAGTTTACATAATCGTTTTGGAAATGTAAAAAAAGCAACTGGTGCTATGAAAAATGTTGTTTTAGGAGAAGTAAGTTTAGGATTAAAACGTGAGGATTAGTTATGGCTGTTGATTTAAAAAAAATTAAAACAGAAGAGCGAAATATTAAAACTATGAACATTGATAAGTTAGAAATCAAAGAAATTGTAACATTAATCAATGAAGAAGATAAATTAGTTGCTTTGGCTGTTGAACAAGCAAAAGATCAAATTTCAAGTTTAGTTGAGCAAGTTGTTAAGTGTTTTGAAAATGATGGACGCTTAATATATATGGGGGCAGGAACTAGTGGCCGTGTTGGAATTATCGATGCGGTTGAATGTCGTCCAACATTTGGTGTCGATGATGAAATGGTTCAATGCTTAATGGCAGGAGGAATCAATGCTTTTGTAAAAGCTGTAGAAGGAGCTGAAGATAATTGCGAATTAGCAATTAATGATTTAAAAAGTATAAATTTTTCAAAAAATGATTGCTTAATTGGAATTGCTGCTAGTGGCAGAACTCCTTATGTTGTGAGTGGTTGCAAGTATGCTAAGTCAATTGGGGCTGTAACAGGTTGTATTGTGACTAGTCCGAATAGTATTTTAGAAGAAACTGTTGATTATCCGATTGTTGCTGTGACAGGTGCTGAAGTAATAACTGGATCAACTAGAATGAAATCAGGAACTGCACAAAAAATGATTTGTAATATCATTTCTACAACAGCAATGATTAAAATGGGGAAAGTATATCAAAATTTAATGATTGATGTGCAACCAACAAATGAAAAACTTGTATCACGAGCAATTAGAATTATTTCTGATGCAACAGGAGTTAATGGTGATGTAGCTGCTGTAAAACTAAAGAAATTTAAAGGTGTTAAAAAAACAATATTTGCGATTTTAAGTGGTATTGAAGATCAAGAAGAAGTAACAAGAATTTTAAATAATCACAAAGGGCATATTAGAAAGGCTTTAAAAGAGGTGGGTATAAATGATTAAACATATTGAACTTGTTAATGAATGGGGAAAAACCTTAAGAGGATATTTGGATCTGCCAGATAATTTCAATGGTGAAATTGTGGTAATGTTTCATGGATTTACAGGTAACAAAAGTGAACACGCTTATCACTTTAGAAATATCTCACGTTTGATTAGTAAAGAAGGTTTTGCTTCCCTTCGTATGGATTTTTCAGGTAATGGCGAATCTGATGGAGAATTTAGAGATTTTACGTTTGATACAATGTATAGTGAAGCATTGCAAATTATTGATTTTGCATTTAATTATCCAAACGTAAAAAAAGTATCTTTACTTGGTTTTAGTATGGGTGGTGGTGTTGCTACTATCATGGCACAAGTGTATGGTAATAGATTATCAAAGTTAATTCTTTGGTCAGCTGCCGGAAACATTATTGAACATATTAAACTTCATTTTGAAAATGGGGCTCCATTAGAAAACGGCAATCGATTAACTGCTGGATATTTTGAATTATCTAAAGAAATGTATGATTCTGTATGCTCTGGAAAATATCAACCAATGGAAAATCTAGAAAGATTTACAAATCCAGTTTTATTAATTCATGGAAGAGCTGATAAATCTGTTTCATATTTAATAAGTATGCGCTATGCTTTGAAGTTCTATAATTCATTAGTCCATATTGTGAATGGCAGTGGACATGGTTATGATAAGATTTCAGAAAGAGATGAATTGTATACAAAAACAATCGATTTTTTAAACTATTATAAGAATAAATAGGAAATTTTCATTAAAAATCAATAAGAAGTGTTTTGTCACTTCTTTTTTATTTTCCAAAAAATAGTAAAATCGTTTTCATATTTTGTCGTTTTTTTATTGACAACGTTTTTATTTTTGCTATAATATTTATGTAAACTTTTTAATAAAGTTAATTAGAACAAAAAAAATTAGAAAGGGAAAGGAAAAAATTTTATGTTAAAAAACCTTAAAAAAGTTTTATTTGCTCTAGTAGTTGCATTATTAGCTGCATTTACTTTCGCTTGTAAAGAAGAATGCCCTGAATGCGGTCCTGAAGCAAATAAAGAAAATTGTTCTGATTTCTGTGAAACATGCAAACCAGAAGCTAACGATGAAAATTGTAAAGACTTCTGTGAAGAATGTGAAGTATGTGGACCAGAAGCAAACGACGAAAATTGTAAAGATTTTCAAGATTTCGTTGCTCCAACTGATTTTTATATCGATGTTAATGATGTAAAAGTTGGCGAAACTGTTGAAGTGTTTGTAGATGAATTCGAACCAGAAGGTGCTTACGAAGGTTTAATTTTCGTTTCATCAAACCCTGAATTTGCTACTGTTGATGCTAATGGTGTTGTAACTGGTATTCGTCCTGGTAATGTTACTATTACTGCTTATTCAGTTTTAGATCACGAAGTTTCTAGTGAATATGAATTTGAAGTAAAAGATCAATTATCTGCATTAGAAGTAATTAAGAGAGAAATTGCTTACTTAAAAGCTCAATTACCTAATTATGTTACTGAAACTTATGAATTCCCACAACCTTGGAACACAAATGCAACAGCTACTTATACAGTAAATGGTGCTCAAGTTGACAAATTAGAAGTTGCTGCTAATTTAGCAGGTGATATCAAGAATACAATTGGTATTACTGTTACTTATAATGATGAAAGTGATGTAGACACTACTTCTGTAATTTGGTCTGTTAAAGATGCAAAAGTTAACAGTTTTACAAGAATTGAAAAAGCTGTTGCTGCTGCTGATGCTTTAATGGGAACTTATGCTTTAGCTGGTGAAAAAGTTACTGAAGATTTAGTTCTTCCTGCTACAATTTTTGGTTGTACAATGAACTGGGCTTCTACTTTACCTACTGTTATTGGTGCAGATGGTAAATATGTTCGTCCATTAGATGATAAAGCTATTACATTAAGTATTAATGCTACTTATGGTGATAATATTGGTAAAGCTTCTTATGCTGTAGTTGCAAAAGGTTATAGCGCAGAAGAAAAAGCTCAATATATCTTAGAAAATACATTTGCTAACATAAATGGTAAAGAATTTAATACTGATTTAGTATTACCAGAATTTGATAATACATTTGGTGCTAAATTAACTTATAAATCAGGCGATACAGCTGTTTATGATGACAATGGTAAATTAGTTGCTGCTCCTGCAGAAGCTAAAGATGTTAAATTTACTGTTACAGTAGATTATGCTATTTCTGCAAAAGATAACTTCAAATCTGATATTGAAGTTGTAGTTAAAGCTGTTCCTGCTAATAAAGCATCTGGAGAAGTTAATGCTTGGTTAGCAACAGAAGCTGGTAAGAAATTTGCAGAAGTTGCTCATACTCCTTATGGATTAGATGAAGCTAACTTATTAGATCTTCCAACTGAAGGATATGTATGGAATGTTGCTGATGTTAAATTAGCAGTTAAAGATACTGAAGCTGATCCTTATCAAGTATTTGTATTAAATGCAGAAGGAAAAGTTAAATTAAATGCTCAATATTTAAGATACACTCAAGTTAACTTAACTGGTGTTCATACTGCTGATGATGGCTCTAAAGCTAACGTTAGCTTATTCTTAAATATCGGTATTTCTCCAACTCCTATGTCAATTTACACTGGTACATGGAGATCATCTGACCAAGGTGATGGATCATTAACTGAAATCCAAGGTAAATATGACTTAGTAGGTAATGTAAGCTATTTCGATAAGAATATTGGTTATGTTAAGACTTCTTATGGTTCAGGTTATTGGTCAGGATATGTATTCCAAACTGAAGTTAACGGTCAATTATGGGAAGCATACATTATGGAAATGATGACTGTATACGTTGAAAAAGACGCAGAAGGTAAAGCAGTTTATAATGTTGCTAACATTAATGACGGAACTGGTGGAAACTGGGGTGTATTATTCGTAAATAACACTGGCGAAGATATCAATATCGAAGTTGGTACTTATGGAACAACTGCTTATACATTAGCTGATGGTTCTCCAATCAACTCTGTTGGTTCTCGTAACAATTTAGCTATGGATGGTTATGCTCCTGGTTTCGTTGTTGACAAAGATGGTAATGTTCTTCATCAATCAACTGATGACAAATTAGAATATGGTATGGAAAATAACCAAGCTTATATTGGTGGAAAACAATATAAAGTTGGTGACTCAATTGATGCTGCATTATATGCTGGTATGGCAGATGAATTCAAAGTTGAAGGCAATTGGGAAGCTGTTCATAAAGCTACTGCTGCATTACAATTTGAAGTAAATGCTGAAGGTACTTATAAGAAAGTTACTGCTGAAGACGGAACTGTTTCTTATGTAGCAATCGCTGAAGGCGAAGAAGTTACTGAAAAATATGCTCCTAAATATGCAAAAGATCAAGTTTTAACTGCTGAAGAATTCGCTACATTAGCTGAAGCTGATAAAGCATTAGTTACTACTACTTATAAAGCATTAAAAGCTATCGACTTTACAGTTAAAAACTTATTAGGTGATAGTTCTAAAGGTACTAAAGTTCATTATCTAACAGTTCCTGCTGGTGGATATGCAATGAGCTGGAAATATCAATTCTATGGTGTTGGTAATCCTGCTACTTTAAGAGCATTCACTCAACCTGCTGAAGGTCAAAAAGTTTCTGTTAAACATTATGATGTTCATTATCTAAACTGCTTAGATGGTGAAACTGCTGCTTTACGTTTAGCATCTGCAGAAGAATTATTAGCTTTAGAAGATACAGCTAAGAACGTAACTGCTGAAACATATGTTATCGCTGCTAGAACTAATTATAATAAATTAACTGGCGCTACAAAAGCTGACGTATTCCCTGAAGCTAGATTAGCTGCTGCTGAAGCTAAGTTAGCTGAATTAGTAGATAAAGAAATCGCTGATTTCTTAGCAAGTGAAGCTACAGTTGAACAAGCTGAATTCGCTGATGGTTTAGGTAAATTAAATAATCGTTTAGCTAAATATACTGCTGAATTAACTGCTTTATTAACTAAGAAAGCTGAATTTGATGCAAAATTCGAAGAATATGCTAAGATTGATTTAAC